>CAZOBP010000069.1:0-13631 GCA_964577995.1 uncultured Anaerolineales bacterium | reverse complement strand
AGCCCAGCAGACAACAGGTTCATCGGCGAGGCCATCCAGACCGATGCGGCCATCAACCCCGGGAACTCTGGAGGCCCGTTGCTCGACCTGTCGGGGCGCGTGATCGGCGTGAACTCGCAGATCATCAGTTCCAGCGGGACGTCGTCCGGTGTGGGCTTTGCTGTTTCGGCCAGTACGGTACAGCGCGTGGTGCCTGAGCTGATCTCCCAGGGTCACTACAGTCACCCCTGGCTGGGAGTGCAATTGCTGAGCCTAACATCCGCCAACCGTAGCGCGCTTGAGGATGCTGGGGTGAACGTGTCCGTGGAGGCCGGGGTGCTGGTACTCGAGGCCGTGGCAGGCGGACCTGCGGAGAAGGCGGGGATAATCGGCGGCAGCCGCGTGGTGAGCATTGGGAACTACCAGGTGCCAGTGGGCGGCGACGTCATTGTAGCTATTGATGGGCAACCTCTGGCCGACTCGCAGGAGCTCACAGTGTACCTGGAGAGCGAAACGACCGTCGGTGACACAGTGGAATTGACGGTGGTCAGGGATGGTGAGGAACAGGTGGTGCAAGTGGTTCTGGGGGAACAACAGTAACATGCTGGCCACAGACGGTGGCAGCAGAGTGGTAGAATCGGCCGCAGGACAGGTAGCGGTGCGGAGGATAGCCAAGCCGCCTGTGCGGTTGAGGTGAATAAGGATCCTCAGTAGGTGGGCCTGGTTCGCTGACGACCTCTTCAATAGTCTCAGCATATGGCCCGTGTAGGCTGGCGTGAACGGACGCCGCTGGGAAGGAGTTGATAGAATGTCAGGCAAGCTGAAGAAGTGGTACGTTGTCGCAGGCATTGCGGTTGGGGGGTTGGCGGTATGTTTCCTGCTGCTCCTGGCCGGGGGCCTGGCAGGTGGCATGGCTGGGTATGCGGCCGCGCAGCGAGGGCGGGTCCTCGGCTTATCAGGGCCGTGGCGGGAAGCTCCGTCACAGGCTCCGCGGTCGCAGGAAGTGCCAGAGGAAAGCCCGCAGCTCCCGCAGCCTTGGCAGGCGCTGCCTGAGGCGATGCTTGGACCGTCCTCAGGGCAGCTACGGGGAGCCCTGATCGTTGAGGTGGAATCGGGCGGACCTGCCGATCAGGCGGGGATGGAGACAGGAGACATCGTCATTGCCGTGAACAACAAGGGCATGGACGCGGACCGAGACCTCACAGCCCTGATTAGCGGCTACGATCCTGGAGACGAGGTGGTTGTGACCATCGTGCGACATGGCGATGACACGGAACTGATGGAACTGGAGGTGACCCTCGGCACTGACACTGATGAGGGGGGCGACGAAGTTGTACACCTGGGCGTGCGATACCAGTCCGTGTCGAGCGGCGTGGGCCTGATGTCGCTGGAGAGGGGTCCGCGGTCCGGCCGTGGCTCCCAAACGGACTGAAGTCCTCCCCCAGCTATGGCAACGGCAGGAGAATCTCCGAGGGTGCTGGCGGTTCACGCTTGGATCATCCACAGCACCCCTCATCCAACGGGGCGGCACGTAGCGATACGGTGGAAAACTGGGTCTTAGGGGACCGATAGCCGAGCAGGAAGTTGTGCGATAGTGGCATGTTGGGCGCCAATCCTCTACCCATGGAGCACTTGAGGCGCCCACTGAGCAGCAAGGAGGGCCGGACGTGCGTTTGGCCCTCCTTGTTTTGTCGGAGTCCACAGGAGGTCGTCCAGGCTGCTCGGCGGCGTCGGAGGTTGCCCTGCATGACTCTGGCCGCGCACCGGGTCCCCGTGTCGTGCGACAGTTGGCCACTGCCTGGGGGCGACATGTGGTGAGAGGAGCGGTGATGCACATCCGATCTTTACGTTTCCTTAACAGTTGCTTCATGATTGGGTGCTACTATTGGTGGTGAAGTGCGAGCTGGCGAAGGAAGACACCGCGCTGATGCGGGGCGACGGAGGGGCACGATGCGGTTTTCCGTGAATAGAAGACGACTGTTGCTTCTGCTTCTCCTCCTTGCTGTAGTGGGGCTTGGCACCCTGGGAAGCGGCTGGTACTACTACACACGGTATCTGCCGGCCCAAAGGTCGTCGGCAGTCGAGACCATCCAGACCTCCCGGGTACGCCGGGGCAATCTGATCATCTCCGTCGGCGGCAGCGGCACCTTGATGCCGGCCTCCCAGGTAGATCTGGGCTTCGGCAGTGGCGGAGTGGTGTCTGAGGTCCTGGTAGGGGTGGGGGACTGGGTGGAGAGTGGGCAGGAGTTAGCACGCATGGACCCCACAGAGCTGGAGCGGGCCGTGACCCAGGCAGAGACGGACCTCGCGGTGGCCCAGGACAACGTGGAGAGCGCGGAGAACCCCTACAGCCAGTTGGACCTCAATCAGGCGTACCTGGCCGCAGATGAGGCTAACACGGCTCTGGCGACCGCCAGAGACAATCTCTCGGCGGCGGTGGAACCCTCGGTGTGTTTGTACGAGAGCGTTGTCGATCTGGAGTACGAGTACAGTTGGTACGAGGAGAATTACTATCAGGAGGCAGATCGGTATGAGGCGGGCGAGAGCAGCCGCGAGGAATTGGACGCGGCCTCGAACAACATGCAATGGGCGGAGGAGAGGCTCAACGAGGCTCTGGCCTGTCCCCCAGGGCCCGAGGACGTGGCCGTGTGTGAGAATGACTACGCCTGGTATCAGGGCAGGTATGCCGAGATGGGAGGGAAGTACAGGGCAGGAGAGATAAGCCAGGAGCAGCTATTCGCGCTGTGGGATCGGTTGCAGGCGGTGAAAGAACGCCTCGGTTCAGCCCGTCAGGCTGCTTCCGAAGTCAACCAGGCCCAAGAACAGGTGGCCGAGTGCGAGTACAACCTGCAGAAGGCCCAGGAGGCTCTGGCCGAAATGCGGTCGGGGCCCGATGCCACGGACGTGGAGATGGCGCAGGTCAAGCTGAGCAGCGCTGAGGCGGCCCTGGACGATGCCCGTGCCGCTGTGGATGGGGTCACCATCGTTGCGCCATTCGCTGGCGTGATCACCGCGGTGGAGGCCCGGGTGGGCGAGACGGTAGCTGCTGGCTCTGTGATCACGCTGGCCGATATGACGCAGCCGCAGCTCGAGATGTGGGTGGACGAGGTGGATGTGGGCAGTGTCGCGCCCGGCTACGAGGTGGACGCCATTTTCGACGCCCTGCCCGACGATGTATATATCGGTCACGTAGTTCGAGTGGAGCCTGAATTGCAGTCTATGCAGAATGCTCCGACCGTCCTGGTCTACGCAAGTCTGGATGAGGAGCCAGGAGTCTCTTCGGTGCTCCTCATTGGAGCGAACGCCTCCGTGGAGATCATCGCCGCGCGTGCCGAGAATGCGCTACTGGTGCCAACTGAGGCGCTAAGGGAGCTCTCTCCAGGGCAGTACGCTGTCTTCGTGATGGTTGACGGGGAGCTGCAAATGCGGCAGGTGGAGGTCGGGGTGATGGACTATACCTATGCCGATATCGTCAGTGGCTTGAACGAGGGGGATGTAGTGAGCACGGGCATGGTGCCCACGGAGTAGGCCCATCCATGGGCCTCTGGTCGAAGCGCAAGACATGGACCAAATCGACGTATCGCGATTTTGGCAGCGGCCGGCTGCGGTGGCTGAGGTCCATACCCAATCTTCATAGACGGTTAACAGTTCCTTCATAGTTGTTTGCTATCATTGGCCGTTGGAATGAGAATCGAGTTTCCCCGGCGATGGGGATTGGAGGATAGGGAATGAGTATCTTGGGTGTATGGTCTCGACACAAGCGAGTGGCATTGGTCGTGATCATCGTCCTGGTCGCGCTCACCGCGGTCGGTGCCGGCGGTGTGTACTACTACACTCAATATCTCCAGGCGCAGACAGCAAACGGCGAAGAGGTGATCCAGACAGCTACGGTGCGGCGGGGCAGTCTGGTCGTCGCTGCCAGTGGCACAGGCACGCTGGTCCCCAGTGGGCAGCTAGATCTGAGCTTCAGCAGCGGTGGGCGTCTGAACGAGGTCCTGGTCGAGGTGGGAGACGAGGTACAGGCCGGGGACGTGCTGGCGCGCCTGGATGACACTGATGCGCAATCGCAGGTGGCCCAGGCGCAGATCAACCTGCGGCTGGCGGAGCTTCAGTTGGCCGAATTGACGGGAACGCCGGATGCGTCAGACTTGGCGGCGGCCCAGTACCAGTTGACCAGCGCGCAAGAGGCCCTGAAGGATCTGCTCAACGGCCCTTCCGCGGAGGAGATCATCGTCGCCCAGGCGGACATGGCCACGGCTGAGAAGACGCTCCAGCAGGCGCAATCCGCCTACGATGGTGTCTCCTGGCGGCCGGACGCTGCCTTGTCCTCTCAGGCCCTGGAGCTATGGTCGGCCACGGCAGCCTACGACAAAGCCAAGGCCAACTACGAGATAGCGATGGCCGGTGCCTCGCAGGAGGAGATCGCGGCCGCACAGGCCAACGTAGCCCAGGCTCAGTCGAACGTCGACTCCCTGCGGAGCGGAGGGACAGCCCAGGAGGTCGAAACCACGGAATTGAACGTCGAGCAAGCGCGCCTCAATCTGGAGTCCGCCCAACTCGCGCTCGACGAGACGACCCTCACGGCGCCTATCTCGGGTACGATCACCGCGGTGGGAGCTTCGGCACACGAGATGGTGGGTACGTCCGCCATGGTCACCATGGCTGATCTGTCTGAACCTCTGGTAGAGTTCTACCTGGACGAGACCGACTTGGAGCTGATCGCCGTAGGCTACGAGGTCGAGGCGACCTTCGACGCTTTGCCTGACACAGTCTTCAGCGGGCACGTGGTGCGCGTAGACCCAGTCCTGGTGGACATGGAGGGAGCGCCGGCGGTACAGGCTCTGGCCAGGCTGGAACCCGATGAACAGCAGTCGGACGTCCTTAAGACACTCCCCATGGGGCTGAATGCCACTGTGGAGGTCATCGCCGGGCGCGCGGACAACGTGCTGCTGGTGCCGGTGGAGGCGCTGCGGGAGCTGTCACCGGGTCAGTATGCGGTCTTCGTGGTGGTGGATGGCAAGCCCCAGATGCGAGAGGTGGAAGTGGGGCTCATGGACTATTCCTATGCCGAGATCGTCAGTGGCTTGCAGCAGGGAGAACAGGTGAGCACCGGGACTGTGGCGACGGGGTAGGCACATGAACGAGCATCTGATCAAAGTGCGAGACATGACCAAGGTCTACGGGAGGGAGGCAGCGGCCGTAAACGCGCTGGACGGTGTCAACCTGACCATCGACGAAGGGGAGTTCGTGGCCATCATGGGCCCCTCAGGCTCGGGCAAGAGCACGTTGATGAATATTCTGGGTTGCCTGGACCGACCCACAAGCGGGGAGTACTGGTTGGGCGGCGAGGACGTGAGCAGTCTGAACAGGACGCAACTGGCTGCCATTCGCAACCGCCAGATCGGATTCGTATTCCAGTCTTACAACCTCCTGCCCCGCAGCAGCGCTCTGAGGAACGTGATGCTGCCCTTGCTGTACAGTCGTCATCAACGCCGGAGCGCCTCGGAGCGGGAGAGGCTGGCCAGAGAAGCGCTGGAGGTAGTGGGGCTTGGGGATCGAACCGATCATCGACCGAACGAGATGTCGGGTGGGGAGCAGCAGCGAGTCGCCATCGCCAGGGCACTGGTCAACGAGCCGCTGATGATACTGGCCGATGAGCCCACGGGCAACCTGGACACGACTTCCAGTCAAGAGATCGTCGATATCCTGCGTGGACTTCATCAACGCGGGCGGACGATCGTGATGATCACCCACGAGCCGGATCTGGGCAAACAGGCCCAGCGCATCACCTTGCTTCGGGACGGGTGCATGGTGGACGGCGAGGAGGGGTGAGATGAACCTATGGCAGACTGTCAGAGTCGCGTGGGAGGGAATCGCTGTCAACAAGGTGCGCTCATTCTTGACCATGCTGGGCATTATCATCGGCGTCTCGGCGGTGATCATCATGATGGCTGTTAGTGCTGGCACAGAGGCGACCATCGCCGAACGGATCCAGGGCCTGGGATCTAACCTGATCATGGTCCAGCGTGGCTTTGGTGGGACGGTGCGCATGGGCGTGGGCCCTGAGGGCGCCAGGGCGATGAGCCAGGGACTGAGCTACGAGGATGCTCTGGCCATCCGCGAACAAGTGAGTGGGATCAGCGGCGTGGTTGCGGAACAGATGGCCAGCGGCCAGGTCGTCCGCGCCGACTCGGCGACCATCCAGACGGATGTCATTGGGGCCATGCCGGACTTCCCGCAGGTCCGCGGTGTGGAGCTGGCCGATGGCCGTTTCTTCACCCAGGAAGATTTGGACCGCAAGGGCAAGGTAGCGGTGCTGGCCTACACCACGGCGGAAGACCTCTTTGGGGATGCTGACCCCATCGGCCAGAGTATCACCGCCGGGAGCGTCAGGCTGACAGTGGTCGGCGTCATGGCCGAGAAGGGGTTGGTGGGTCAAACCGATTACGACCAGCGGGTCTACGTTCCTCTGACTGTCGCTTTCCAGCGTTTCAGCTTCAACCGCCGATTCGGTGACATGGTGATGACCATCTACGTCCAGGCTGAAAGCAAGGATACTGTGGACAAGGCCATCACGCAGATCGACGCGCTGCTGACGCGTCGTCACGACATCACGGAGACGGAGGATCCGGACTTCACCATCTATACCCAGGAAGACATCATCGAGACCCAGGAGGCCACGACAGGAGCCTTCCGCTCCTTGCTGGCCTGGGTGGCTGGCGTCTCCCTGCTGGTGGGCGGAATCGGCATCATGAACATCATGCTGGTCAGCGTCACGGAGCGTACCCGCGAGATCGGCATCCGCCAGGCGGTGGGGGCCGCCCCCTCGGACATCCGGCTGCAATTTCTGGTCGAGGCCCTGGTGCTCAGCCTGGTGGGTGGCCTGATCGGGGTGGCGGCCGGCGTGGGCGGTTCGTGGCTCTTCGGTCGCACCAGCGACATGCGCACGGTGGTCGTGCTGCAATCGATCCTGCTGGCTTTTGGCTCGGCAGCCGCTGTGGGGGTTTTCTTCGGCTTCTTCCCCGCCAACCGGGCCTCGCAACTAGATCCCATCCAGGCGCTGCGACACGAGTGAGCGATAGACAGGTAGGAGTTGGAAGTGGAGGGCAACATGGTACGGAGAACAGAAATCTTGGGCTTGCTAGTGCTTATGGTTGCCTTGGCAGCCTGTGGTGGTGGCCAGGCCAATACGACGGCCGGGGTTAGCGGCGCCGCCCAAGCCACGCCTGGGGGCTTCTTCGGTGGTGCCGATATGCCACAGTCCATGAAACTGCCGGCGGGGACGCTGATGCTGGAAGGAACCCCTAACGCTGTGACGCCGGAACAGGCGAAGGAACTGCTGCCCTTGTGGCAGATGCTCCGCGCCCTCCAGGGGAGCAGCACCGCCTCTCAGGTAGAGACTCAAGCAGTGCTTGACCAGATCCAGGCAGCGATGACACCGGAGCAACTGGCGGCCATCGAGGGCATGAGCCAGGACGACATGCGGGCACTATTTGAGCAGCTTGGTATGGGGCGGCAGCAGCAGGACTCCGGCAGTAGTCCCGGCAGCAGTGAGAGAGGCAGCTTTCGCGCACCGGAGGGCATGATGCCGCCCGGAGGTGGAGAGGGTGGGCCTGTCATCATAGGTCCTGGTGGAGGAGAGGGTGGGCCTGGCATGGGTCGTGGTGGTTTCGGCAATCTCTCTCCAGAGGCGCAAGCCACTGCCATGGCCGGGCGAGGTGGAGCTGGAATGGGCTTTGGCACTGGTTTGACGGACGCAGTGATCCAACTTCTGGAGACGCGAGCGGCTGAAGCGTGATCGATCGGCAAGGTGGGGACACTCTATCGCCGCGTAGACATGTGGGCGCGATCAGCTTCCCGCCAGTTGAACTACTGGCCAGTGCGCGTTGGCTCGGCGCATTGGAGCATAGAGAATGCAGGTGATTATGAAGAGGACTCTGCTGTTCATCTTGCTCGTATTACTGTTGTGCGGATGTGGAGAGGCTGCGGTGCCGGAAGCCGGGGACGCCTCCGCTCCTACGCTTCTGTTGGTGGCCTTGGAGGAGACGGCGACGGCTACTATGGAGCCTGAACCAACGGCCACGGCTCCGGAGCCGACGAGCACGCCTGAACCAACGTCTACGGCCGACTTGCCGACGGACACGGCCACGCCGACAGTGACACCGGAGACCGCTGCTGCTCAGAGTAGGGTTGTGTCAACGGCGGCGACTGAGGGAACCTCCACCACGGGACTGGAGGGCCGATTCGTGTTCCAGGTAGCCAGTGGCGGCGCCATCTATACTGTGAACGCTGATGGTACCAACCTGACGTACATCACCGATGGGATGGACCCCAGTTGGTCGACCGATGCCAGCCAGATAGCCTTCTCTAGCTGGACCGAGCCTTGGGGTATCTACATCGTGAACGCAGACGGGAGCGGCGAGAGGTTGGTGTTCAGTTCCAATGTGTCCCGGGCGCCCGTCTGGTCTCCCGATGACACCCAGATCGCCTTCTACTTCGAGACGGAGGGTTTGACCGCGCCCAATCAGATGTGTATGGGTGAAGAGTGCAGAACGACGCCCGGCCACATACAGACTGAGTGGCACGTCGGTGTGGCGGACGTTGGGGACGGGTACCTGCACCAGCCCTACGTTGACCGTTTCTCCTTCTCCCCCACCTGGTCTGCCGACGGAGAGTGGCTGGTCTATGACGGCGGTGATTCGGGCGCCATCCCATCCGAGCTCCACGGATTGTGTTTGACTACGGTAGAAGGCCCGAACAACAGTGTGTTGACGGGCAACACGAATGACCATTACCCGGTGGTGTCTCCCGATGGGACGCGCATCGCCTTCATGCACTGGCAGCATGACCATTGGGAGATCTACATCATGAACGCCGACGGCAGCGATCGCCATCCATTGACGAGCAGTTCCATGTATGTCGACCCACGGCCGAACAACGTGTCGCCCGCCTGGAGCCCCGATGGGGAGCAGATTCTCTTTCTATCGGACCGTGGCGGAGAGTGGGAGTTCTGCGTGATGGACGCTGATGGCAGCAATCGGACGAAGATACTGGAGGAGGTCACGGAAACTCTGGATATCCAGTACACTGGGGCGTATGAGAGAGTGATTTCGTGGGGGCCGTAGGCCTGGACCGTCCGTACTTACGGCAGGGGATGACGAATCGCGACCTGTTGACACCAGGTGTGGCTCTGCGGTATGCTATCAGTGGTCGTGAGTGGAGACAAAGCGACCCACCTTAGAGGTGACAAGATGAGCAGAGTGTTGGTAGTAGACGATGACCCTGGCATAGTCAAAGTCGTGCGCGCCTATCTCGAACAGGCGGGCTTTGACGTCTTGGTGGCCTATGACGGCAAGAAGGCGTTACACATAGCGCGCCACGACAAGCCGGACCTGGTTGTCTTGGACCTGATGCTCCCTGAGATGGATGGCTGGGACGTGTGCCGGGCTCTGCGAAAGGAGTCGGACGTGCCCATCATCATGCTCACTGCCCGTGTGGAGGAGACGGACAAGCTGGTGGGTCTGGAACTGGGTGCCGACGACTACGTGACCAAGCCTTTCTCGCCTCGGGAGTTGGCCGCTCGGGTGCGGAGCGTACTTCGCCGGGCGGGAGGCATGCCCGTGGAGCCGGAAAGGATGTCGCTGCGTGGCGTGACCATCGATCTGTCGCGGCATGTAGTGGTGATTCAGGGTGAACCAGTCGATCTGACCCCAACTGAATTCAGCCTGCTGGCCGCCCTCATGCAGGACCCAGGACGGGCTTTCACCCGTTCGCAACTGCTGGAGTCGGTCCAGGGATACGCATACGACGGTTACGAGCGGACCATTGATGTCCACGTCAAGAACCTTCGCCAGAAGATCGAGGAGAATCCTCGCAGCCCCCAGCGTATCAAGACCGTGTATGGTATAGGCTACAAATTCGAGGATTGATCCAGTTGAGAAGCCTGTGGTTCAAACTGACGGCAGCCCTGGTGATCATGACCCTACTGGGCGTGGGAATGTCACTGGTCATTCCTGGCGTGATTACGGCCAGAAATTTCGAGAGCTTCGTCAGGACCAGCCGGACATCGGAAAGGGAAGGGGTGGTCCAAGCTCTTGCCATCTACTACCACGATCGGGGTAGCTGGGAGGGGCTGGAGTTGCTGATCATCTCTGGCGGAGGGCGCGGCGGCTACGGGATGGGCCCGGAGGTGGCGCCAGGGATGGTGCGCGGATGGCCTTTCGAGATCGCTGATCAGAACGGCGTGGTGATTGCAGCTCCGCGAGCCGACCAGATTGGACGGCAACTCTCCGAGTCACAGTTGCGCGAGAGCATGCCCATTGAGGTGAACGGAGCACAAGTCGGATTCCTTGTACCTGAAGGTGCAGGGATGGCCCTCCGGGAGCCAGAGCAGGCTTTCTTGGAACGGATGCGCGAGAGCATCGTACCCGTCGGCGCTGCGGCCTGCGCAGTGGCCATCGTGCTTGGTCTTCTCCTGACCTGGCAAATGACAGGCCCCCTCCGCAAGCTTACGACTGCCGCGCGAGGCATCGCCGGCGGCGACTTGAGCCAGCGCGTGGACATCAAGTCCAAGGACGAGATCGGCGAACTGGGGCGAGCTTTCAACGACATGGCGGAGAGCCTTTCCCGAGCGGAGACATTGCGCCGGAACATGACGGCGGACATCGCCCACGAATTGAGGACGCCGCTCTCGGTGATCCGCGCGAACCTGGAGGCGATCCTGGACGGAGTGTTCCAGCCGAGCAGGGACAACGTCTCGTCTATACACAAGGAGAGTGTGCTGCTGTCCAGGTTGGTGGACGACTTGCAAGAGTTGGCCCTGGCCGAGGCCGGTCAGTTAAGAATCGAACCCGAACCGACGGACCTCGTCGCTCTGGTGGAGCGCGTGGTGACGGGTGTGGTAGCACGGACGGAAAGGGAGGGGGTTGCCCTGGTGAAGGACCTGGCGCCGGACCTGCCGTCGATCTCCGTGGACTCGCAGCGCATCGGTCAGGTGCTGTCCAATCTGATAGACAATGCACTGCGGCACAGCTCTGAGGGTGGAAAGGTCACAGTCAGGGCCAGACAGGCCGGCCAGACGGTGCAGGTAGATGTAGTGGACGAGGGGCTTGGACTGAGCCCCGAGGAACTCTCCCTGGCCTTCGAACGTTTCTACCGGGGCGACAAGGCCAGGTCTCGCAAGACTGGCGGAGCGGGGCTTGGTCTCTCCATCGTCAGACAACTGGTGGAGGCCCACGGAGGGAGGGTCTGGGCAGAGAGCATCGAGGGTCAGGGTGCGACTTTCTCCTTCACACTTCCGGTGGGGACGCCAGACAACACCTAGGATCCTTTCGACATTTCCACCAGTCCCAGCCGATCCCACAGATGGCAGCAGGTGACCAGCATCTCTGTGACCCTCTTGCCGGTCTCCAGCTCGATGAGGTCGCAAATCTCCTGTACGTTCCTCTCTCCATCTGCCCAGTATAGGAGCAGAGCTGGATAGGCGTAAGTGCCCTCAGGGCTCTGCTTGTAGACGCGCCACCACGACTCGTGCTCCTCGTCGCTCATCCTGTTCACGAAGTTCTTCAGGTCGATGGGCCCCGGGTACAGCCGTCGGGGAACGATCCGCGCAGCTTCCTCCTCCCACTTGTCCTTCGGTCGCTCTTCAGGAGGGTAAAGAACCAGCTTCTCCACCCTAACTAGTTCCCTCTGGGCGAACTCATGGGCCTCTTTCTGCCACGGGGCCGGGTCGATCGGGGCCAGGCGGCGAAGAGAATCCAGAGCGATGTCGTTCCGCTCCACGAGGAACTGTGCTCGTCTTGCCAGGGGCAGTCTGTGGCGAGGGGCGTCGTCGGGCGCGCGAGCCGTGGTCACATCGTCGCGGATGGTGCCCAACAGGCGCGTCTTGAAGCGGGAGAGGACCTCCTCAGCGAGCCACGCGGCCTCGTCCGGGCCCGCGTTGGCCAGGAAGTAGGCGTAGGTGGCCGCCACGCTCCCCACGCGGGCCAGCATGTCGGGGTCGACCTTGTCCATGGTGTCGGTGTTGGTGTGGTAGAACTTGTCAGGCCACTGGTTGATCATCGGACAGGGCACCCCAACGGTGGGATCGACGAGCAAGCAGTGATCACTTCCTCCGGAGAAGGGGGTGACGGCGTGCCTCGAGACGGGCTGGCCCTCGAGCCCGGCGAAGCTAGCTGCTCCTGAAGATGTCGTTTCGACCAGCCGCACCACGAGATCGTCGGCGAAGTTGGCGGACGATCCCGGCGCCTGTTCGATGGTCATAACGCTGCCGCACAGGGCCTGGTCCTCACCCACCATGTCTAGATTGAGGGCGGCTACCATGTTCGGAAAAAGGGGTTCGTTGTTAGCCAGATAGGCGGCAAAGCCCAGCATCTCCGGAACTAGAAGGAATTTGAACCCCCTGCGCGGCGGGGGTAGAGTCCCGTCAGAGATTAGCGATTGGAGGGTTCGAGCCACCTCCAGCACCGCTGCCGATCCCGAGGCGTTGTCATTGGCCGCTCCCTGGGGGTGGCAGAGATGGGCCAGGAGCACCACTTCTTCTTCCATCTGGCCGGGGATACGGGCCGACACGGTGTTGATTTCGCCATCCCAGAACCTGCTCTTCACGGTGGCCCGTACTTTGACTGGGGGCTTGCCCTCTCGCTGTCGCTCCTTGATCAGGGTGCGCAGCCGCGCCCCTTCTTTGGGCGACAGGACAAACCCGAAGCACTTCTTCTCACCACCATACCACCAGAAGGAAGTGTATTGCAGGGCGTCGGGGACGTCCATCGGGTGACGGAGCCCGGGCAATTCCTTCATCACGTCGGTGAGAATGCCCACCGCCCCGTGCTTCTCCACGGCCAGGTAGTGAACGCGGTCTCTGTCGCCCCTCGTGAATACCACCTTCCCGTTGAGGTCCAGGCCTTCGTATTCGGCCCACTCCTCGCCATCCTCCAGGAGTACCACCTCGGCCTCTCCCTCAAAGGGCGCACTACGTTGGACCAGGCTGAGCTTCTCTTCGCAAAAGTCGGCGAGCTTTCTCCTCGCTTCTGCTGGCTCGACCAGGTAGAGGACCCCTTCGGTGGCCTCCCACTCCTGGAACATGGGCCATCCCCAGGCGCTGGTGCCCTCTTGCGCGGGGAAGCCCAGGACCTCGGCCTCAAGCCCAAACTGTTGGAAGCGCTCGCGACAGTAATGTGCTGCTTCGCGAAACCCAGGGGTCGCTTGGATACGATGGTACTTGGCGATGTCGGCCAGGTACTCTCTGGTCCTGAGTCCCGACACTCGACCTTGCACCGTCCTCAACGTCTTGACAATCAACTCAGTCCTCCTACAGGGGTAACCGGCCTTACAGAGGAAGGGAAACGAGCCACCCGCATCGTCGGTGTGGTGTCAGAACGATTGGTCGGCGGTGTCCTCGAGGCCCTCGGTGCTGGGCCGCGCGCGATGACGGTAGAGCAGAATCAGCAGGGCTACAGCGGCCGCTACGAGGGAGACCACCTGTGCCGCGGCCAGGGGACCCAGCATCCAGGCATCGGGGCGTTGGAATTCCACGAGGAACCGCCCCACGGGGTAGAGGATACACCACAGCAGGAGAAGGTCTCCTTTCCGCAGGCGCGCCTGGAAGCGACGGGCCACGTACATCAGGGTGAGGAAGACCAGGAAGTTCCAGA
>CAZOBP010000068.1:0-13737 GCA_964577995.1 uncultured Anaerolineales bacterium | reverse complement strand
GACGATGATGAGATCATCGTCGATATCGGCGGCAAGACCGAGGGGGTGGTGCCCAGTGCCGACTTGGACAGAATGGGCGAGGAGGCCATCTCTGAGATAGAGGTCGGCGACAAAGTGCCCGTCTACGTTCTCCGACCGGAGAGCGCTGACGGGGATGTTATTGTGTCGCTCAACATGGCCCGCACCATGGAGGACTGGCGCAAGGCCGAGAAGCTGTTCGAGGAAGGTGCCGTATACGAAGGCTCCGTCTCAGGCCACAACAAGGGCGGGCTTCTTGTCTACTATGGGCAGATCAGAGGTTTCGTGCCTGCTTCGCAGATAAGTGGGTTGAGCAGGCGAAGCGGTCACGAAGAGCGCATGGAGATGCTGTCGACCATGGAGGGGCGACAACTCGTACTCAAGGTTATCGAGGTCGATCGCCAGCGCCGCCGCCTGATCTTCTCAGAGCGTGCTGCCTCGCGCGAGTGGCGTGACCAGCGCAAGGAAGAACTCTTGGACCAGCTCCAGGAGGGTGACATCCGGACAGGCGCGGTGAGGAATCTCTGCGATTTTGGTGCCTTCGTGGATCTAGGGGGTGCCGACGGCCTGATTCATATCTCGGAGCTCTCGTGGCGACGGGTCAAGCACGCCCGTGACGTGTTGAGGGTCGGGGAGGAAGTTGAGGTCTATGTGCTGCGTGTCGATCGGGATAGGAAAAGGATCGGCCTCAGTCTCAAGCGTCTGCAGCCGGATCCCTGGCACCTGGTAGAGGAGAAGTACCATGTTGGGCAGATCGTGAGGGGAGTGATCACCAACATCACGGATTTCGGGGCGTTCGCGCGTGTCGAAGACGGCATTGAAGGCCTCATTCACGTCTCAGAGTTGTCCGACGGCGACTTCGCGCCTGGCGATCTGGTCAGGGAGGGCGAGGCGCTGTACGTCAAGGTTCTTAGCATCGACTCGACTCGGCAGCGGATGGGCCTGAGCTTGAAGCAGGTACCCAGCCGCGAGGAAATCGAGGGCTCAGATGCGTGGGCGGAGCTGAGAGAGGAAGTCGCGGCTGAGGTCGAGCGCGAGGCTGAGGCTGACCTGGAAGAGCCCGGCGCTGAGGTCGAGCCCGAGGAAAGTGTGTCGGTGATAGTCGAGACTGAGGCTGACCTGCAAGAGCCTGTTGCTGAGGTCGAGCCCGAGGCCGAGGAGGGCGTGTCGCTGGTGGCCGAGGCTGAGGCTGACCTGGAAGAGCCTGTCGCTGAGGTTGAGCTCGAGGCCGAGGAGGGCGTATCGCTGATGGCCGAGGCAGAGGCTGACCTGGAAGAGCCTGACGCTGAGGTCGAGCCCGAGGAAAGCGTATCGCCGATGGCCGAGGCAGAGGCTGACCTGGAGGAGCCTGGCACTGAGTTCGGTGAGGGGGAGGACGTCGCTCCCCTCGTTGAGGAGGAAGAACTCGAGATCGAGCCTGAAGAGCCTGTGTCCGCAGTGGTGGCCGATACCGAGGTTGAGGAGGAAGCGGATGTGGAGATAATTGCTCCTCAGCCAGAAGAGGAGGTGGAGGCGGACCTTGAAACCGAGGAGGAATCGCCCGAAGCCCTAGAAAGCGCGGCCGAGGCCGAAGGGACTTCGGAGGAACTCGACGCAGGAATCGAGGAGCAGGAGGAAGCGGAGGTGGGTCCCGAGCTCGAGGAGCAGGAGACGGACGAGGATCTGAGCGACGTGACCGCCCCTGAGGACGAGCCAGATGAGGAGAGTCAGTCATCCGATGCACCCGGGTTAGAAAGCGACGAGGACGTCGAAATGGAGTCAGCGGACTCAGACGGGTTGGAACTGGAGGAGGACGACGAGGAGCGAGAGGAGGACGAGGAAGCCTGATCGTCGGTCGGGCATCCGCGCGTGATCGGTTCGCAGCGCGTGTGTCGCCAGCGGGGGAGGATTATATGGCTGCCTTGAAGAGACTGGCTTTCGGCATTGGCTTCGTTCTGGGTATTGCAGGGTTCGTTCTAATCGTAGGCAATGTCCTTCTCTATCTGCTGACTGGGAGGCTCCCTTCAGTGGAGATCACGGATGACGGAGGACCGGTCTTTGGGCTGGTCTCTCCTCAGGAAGTGGTGAACCTGGTCAAAGAGCAGGTAGAAAAGGAGCGAGGAAAGCGCCCAGGGCCGCGGCTCGAGAGTACCGAACTGCCGTAGGAGGGGCGGGTCTCATGCCGAGGGGAAACGTGAGGGAGAAGGAGTCTATCCCGGCTTTGGCGCGGTACGTGGAGGAGTTGACCGCGGTGCCTCGCCATTTCATTCTGGGCTGGCTTGCAGGTTTGCTCGCTCCAGTTGCTGCGTTGGCGGGAATCGTGGCGGGCGTCTATTTCTTCACCAGGAAAGTGCCTTTCGTGTCGGGAATCGAGGAGCAAGAGGACGGACGGCGCCTGGTCATCAAGCTCGTGGCACCGGATGAGGCGCGAGTGCTCCTGAGACGGGGCGGAGAGGCCGCTCGGGCGTTCGGCGACGAGATCAGGAGTGAACTGCAGGAAGAGATCGAGCAGTAACGCTCAGGGCGCCTGTGTGATCCACCTTCCGTCGCATGCCGGGAGTCATGCCGTCAGCCGTTCTACGACTTTGACGATCAAGTACGATAGGGCCAGAATCGCGGGAGCGAACAGTGCCGTAAGGAGAGCTGGATACTCCCACAGGTGGGTGACGACGTATTGAAGTCCCGCACCTGGGAGCGTTCCTGTGCCCCAGACCTCGCCCAGGCCAGCGAAGACGAAGCCGAAGATCTCCAGAAGCACGGCTGCCAGGAAGACGAACTCCAAGACGTCCATCGTCCTTTCCATCTTGACCAGATCCCTCAGTTGCTGGAGACTCTGCTCCTGTTGTCCGAGCTCGATCCTCGCTCTGACCATGGCAATCATGTTCCCCAGTTGGTCGTGTACACCCTGGATCCGCGCTGACAGTCCATCGTAAGCTCCACAAACCATCTCTGCGTCGTTGAGCAGCTCCTCCGAGATAGGAAGGCTGCCCTCGATCCTCTCCTCATCCCACGCCCGGATCGTGGATTTGATGTTGCTCAGGTTCGAGTGTAAGGAGAAAGAGTCCTGCCGGAGCCCCTTAGAAACGATGGAGAGATGGCCGTAGTTCTGGCTTATGTTGGTGAGCCACGTTCCGAGCGCCCCCGTGTCCGCATCGCCGAGGTGAATGGAGATCTCGTCCATCTGCTCTGCGACTTCCTCATCCACCTTGTTGAGACCGTCGTAGATCTCGGGATACACGTCGTAGAAGGACAGTATCTTTCTGAAATAGGTCTCCAGGCGGCTGATGTCATCCACGACTGTAGACATCAGTTCGTTGGGAACTGTACCATTGATGGGGCTTACCAGATAGAGTTCGCGATGTCGGTCGTTGGCGGCGGATAGCTGTACCTGCCGCGAATAGACTGCGCTGTGGGCGAGCTGGGAGTGCTCTGCGAAGAGGCTGGCTCTCTCGTCGAGCAGGATGGGATCCTGGCAACAGAGAACCTTAGAAGAGAAGAGGAAAGCGGCATCCTTGAGGAGGGGTTCGTCGAGTTGCTCGGGCAGCCAGGTGTCCACGATATCTCGTGCCCCGTCAAAGGAGGCCCGATAGTCGTCGCTGATGGGAGTGGCCCAAGCCTGCAACACGCAGTAGTCGTGGCCAGGCAAGAGTTTGACGTACAGTTCGTAGTCGTCGTCGACGACTCTATGGCCAATGACCGCTTGCCCGTCGTCCTGCACCACGGCCGCCCGCAAGCGATTCAACAGGTCATCGAGATCGCTCCTGACCTGGGTCTCACCGGACTCGCCGTAGACAAAACCCTTCAAGAGGACGCAAGTAGGGGTGCAGACTTGGTGCATGTCGCTACTTCTGCATCTTGTCCAGGACCGATCTCGTGGCCTTGTGGACACTGTTGAACTGTTCGACAGCCTTCTGGGATTCGGTTGGAGCGAACCCTCTCATGGCGCGGTCACCCATGAAGAGGGATAGGAAGGCGTCGATGGTGCTACTCAGGTCCTGGGCATTCCGCTCCAGGCAGGACTTCTCCACTTGCTCGAGAAGTGCCTTGCTCTCATCCGCGTGCTGAGCGAGCACTCCGGGATTCTCCTCGATGTAGCGCATCAACGACGTGAACTGTTCGAGCTTGTTCATCGTGGCCCCCTACCTACCATAGACCTCAGGCAACCCCACGCTCTGCCTCACCTCGGCCAGGGTTTGCTTTGCTATGACTGATGCTCTGGCGGCACCGTCGGCAAGGACGCCCCATACCAGGTCAAGGTCCTGGGCCAGTTCCGTCCTTCGTGCCCTGAAGGGCGCCAGGCTATCGGCCAGATTGCGCGCCAGGGCTCTCTTACAGTCGACACAGCCTATCTCCGCGGCGCGACATTGGGTCTCAATGTCCGCCACCTGCTGTGGGGAGAAGAAGCCGTGGAACGCGAAGACATTGCACACCTCTGGGCGGCCAGGATCGGTCCGGTACCTGCGCTGAGGATCCGTGACCATGGTCATCACCCGCTGCTCGATGTCCTCTGGAGATGAGGCTAGTTCGATGTGGTTGTCGAGGGACTTGCTCATCTTGTTCATACCGTCGAGTCCCATGACGCGAGGGAAGGGCGTGAGCTTGATCTGGGGCTCGACCAGTGTGGGTCCGAAGTGATGGTTGAAGCGCCGGACGATTTCCCGGGTGAATTCCAGATGCGGGGCCTGGTCCTCTCCGACAGGCACGGTGTCTGCCTTGTAGAGGGTGATATCCGCAGCCATCAGGACGGGGTAGCCGAGGAGCCCGTAGTTGACGTTGTCCGGCTGGAAGCGAACCTTCTCCTTGAAAGTGGGCAATCTGAGAAGCCAACCCATGGGCGTGACCATAGACAGAATGGTGTGGAGCTCCGTGACCTCTGGCACGTGCGACTGTACAAAGATGATAGCTTTCTCGGGATCCATCCCCGCCGCCAGCCAGTCGAGCACCATCTCCTCAGTGTTTGTTTTCAGTTTGTCCGTGTCTTGCAGTGTGGTCAAGGCGTGGAGGTCAACAACACAGTAGACGCACTCGTAGTCTTCTTGGAGCGCTACGTAGTTCTGGATGGCTCCCAAGTAGTTGCCTATATGCTGTCTGCCGGTGGGCCGAGCACCGGAGAATACTCTTCCCTCTCTCATCGTGGTTCTCCTCTGTCGCGGAGTGCGCCGCCAAGGTGGGGTGCGCCAGGAAGTCATTCCCTGCGCACCAGACCCCCTCGTAGTTTATCACAACCTGCCGTGTTGGGCAAGGGTTGTCCGCACGTGAGCGCGGAGACTCGGAGCGTTCCTCAGCGGTGGTGAAGCAGGTCTCGAGTGCGAGGAGAGATGCGCCTCTGCTGAGATTTCAGAGTTGGAGTGCTGGTCCCAGCGTGCCGTTGCCGCCGTCGCTTGGTTCAGGTATATTACTGAGGGAGGTCCGAACGATGCGAGACGCGGACAGGGTAGCAGTTGTGGTGTTGGACGGGGTAGGGGTAGGAGCTCTACCCGACGCAGCGGACTTCGGCGACGAGGGGAGCGATTCGGTGGGGAACACCGCTCGAGTGGTGGGCGGGTTGGCCCTTCCGAGTATGGGCCGTCTCGGCCTGGGCAACCTCACCGGTGTTCTGGGTGTGCCTCCCGTGTCTGACACGCTGGGCGCGCACGGGCGCATGGCTGAGGTATCGCCGGGTAAGGATAGCACGGTCGGTCACTGGGAGCTGATGGGCGTCGTGTCTGAGCGACCGCTGCCGACCTATCCCGATGGGTTTCCACGAGAGCTAATCGAGGAGTACGAGCGTCGCATCGGCCGCAAGACTCTAGGCAACGTAGCCATCTCCGGCACCGTGATCATCGATCGGTTGGGCGAAGAGCACGTGCGAACTGGGTCGCCCATCGTCTACACCTCGGCAGACAGCGTCTTCCAGGTTGCAGCTCACGAGGAGGTGATACCTCTGGATGAGCTGTACCGTATTTGCCGAATCGCCCGCGAGATGCTTACTGGAGAGCACGCGGTGGGACGGGTGATAGCACGACCGTTCGTAGGCCAGCCCGGGAGCTTCACGCGCACCAAGAACCGCAGGGATTTCTCTCTGGAGCCGCCTGAGCGGACGCTCCTCGACCGCTTGGTCGAGGTAGGGGAGGATGTGGTCGGCGTGGGCAAGGTGGACGACCTCTTCGACAGGAGAGGGCTCACGGTGTGCCACCACACCGTGGACAACATGGTGGCGGCTGAGAAGGTGATCGAACTGCTCGGCGGTGACTGGCAGGGCATGATTCTGGCCAATCTGATCGAGTTCGACATGCTCTTCGGCCATCGCAACAACCCTGAGGGCTATGCCAGGGCGCTGGAAGCTTTCGATGCACAGCTACCGAGGATCATGGATGCTATGAAGCCCGGGGATATCCTCTTCATAGTTGCCGACCACGGAAACGACCCCACTACACCCAGCACCGATCATTCACGGGAGTATGTCCCGCTGCTGGTCTACGGTGAGCGAGTCAAGGACGGAGTCGATCTAGGCACGCGGGAGAGTTTTGCTGATCTGGGGGCAACGATCGCGGAGCTGCTGGAGGTTGGCCCGCTGCCCCACGGCACTTCCTTCGTCGAGAAGATTATGCGCAGCCCGTGACGTCTTGGCCTGACACGGCTCACGTGATCCTGTCGAAGAGCTTGTTGTATGCGGGGGGGAAGCGGGGCTCGAATCCCTGGTAGACCGGGATGGGGTAGGCCAGCCCCACGTGACGTCCCGCCATCCTCAGGCCTTCGAGAAGTCGACCCATGGCCGCCATCGGTGCAGCGAAAGCGAGTTCGTCATCGGCGGTCATGGCGAAGATGCGGTCACCCCCGCCGGGCAGCACCAACTGGCATTCGTTGGTCTGAGCCGCACGGATGATGCCCTCTGCGCACGACGCAGCGCGGCCGCCAAAGGAGCATTGGACAGGCTGGCCCTCGTGGTAGGTGGCCGCCTGGACGAGGCGCATCATCTGGGCAGCGTTCCCGTAGATCATGACAAGGTCCGGGTCCCAATCGGCCAGCTCCAATGGGGCGAGAACGAGGGTCGAGCATCGCCCCTTGGGAAGCCTGGGGATGGCTTCGATCTGTCTGCGGGCGGCCTCTCTGTTCTCGGCGTACTGAGCCGCAAGCATGAGTTCTGCGACTTCGTCCAGGGTGGGTTCGTGTTTCGCCCAGCCGTAGGCTATCAGCGCAGCAGCGCAGCAGACGTCGTCTTTGGAGAGGGCTAGCTTCCAGCCGTACTTCCTGGCCATGGTCATCGCCTGGCATATAGTGACTTGGTGTTTGAGGAGTCTGCCTGGATGGTGCGTTCTCTTGGGCACTCCCTGGCCTGGAGGCAGTAGCTTGACCGCCAGCGGCCTCGTCTGTGGCCGCAACAGCTCTGTCAGGTCTCTGGCTCGTTGTCCTGCCTCTTGCATGTTTCTGCACCTCTAGACAGATGGACGGCTCTCGCTTCTTGCGCACCATTATAGGAGTGTTCCGGACACGGGGCAAGCAACGTGGCCTTTGGCCTTGCCCTGAGCGGGTAGGTGTGCTATTGTCTATCTTGCCTGCGGCCGTAGAGCATGGGACTGGCGGACAACCTGGAAGAACATGTGGCAGGCTTGAAGATGACGGCATGCGTCTACGTTCTGGCCGCCACGGCCCTCAACGAAGCCGTCGAAGTGGTCGACATGGTGCGGCTGACGTCGGCAGTGAGCTGGCGTGATCATCGCTGCTGTGTCTTGCACAGAGCGCTCATTTGTGATACATTATCCACAACGTTCGCTGCGCAAGAGGACTAGCTAGACAGACTATAGGCGGGGGAGGAGAGGATGTATCAGAAGGTTACCATCGTAGGCAATCTGGGTAATGATCCCGAAATGCGCTATACAGCGAGCGGGGTCCCGGTGACTCGTTTCAGCGTGGCAACCAACCGACGCTGGACCAGCGCCGATGGGAGCCCCGGTGAAGAGACAGTGTGGTTCCGGGTCTCGACCTGGAGGAAATTGGCCGAGACCTGCAATCAGTACTTGAGCAAGGGTAGACAGGTGTTCGTGGAGGGGCGGATGGCTCCCGATCGGGAGACGGGCGGCCCTAGAGTCTGGACCGGGAACGATGGCGTCGCTCGCGCCTCCTACGAGGTGACTGCTTCTGAGGTCAGGTTCCTCGGTGGTAGGGGAGAGCGAGAAGAGGCGCTGCCTCCTGAGATGCCTGCGGAGCCGGGCGGGGACGAGGACGAGATCCCGTTCTAGCTTGACCTAGCGCGAACCGCTCAACGGACTCGAATAGCTGGGCGAGCTACCGAGGTGACGCTCGGTAGCTGCTAGAACATGTCGATGGGACACACCTCCTGAGGTGTGAATGTGGGATTCCCGTAGCCGTAAACTGCGAGCACTTCGACGGCTTGTGGATGTGAGGCGGCGAATGCCGCTACTTCCCCACACGCTGTCGTCAGGCTCGTCTCTCTCAGGTAGGCGTCCCAAAGCACTGCCACGACCTGTGCGTAGATGTTGGCTGGCTGTTCAACCAGTAGCTCATCTCGCGCCGCTTGCGCCAGGTCGACCTGGCCCAGAACGAGGTACGTGAGCGAGAGCCGGTATTGGGAGAAGGCGGCAAGCTCCTCTCTTTCGCTTTCGTCCATCCAGACGTCAAGGTCAGAGTCGTCGATTGCCTCTCTGTAGAGCGCGACAGCCCTGTCGTAGTCACCGGTCAGGAGAGCCCTGTTGGCATCCAAGACCCGGAAGTACAGGAAGTTGGAAGGATCGTACACGGTCTCCACCAGCACGTAGGCAGCGCCGTCCCACTCGTACACCTCAGTTCTGGCCCTCTGTGGGCCTGCTCCTACCGATCCGATGGTTCCTCCATACAGAATCAGTTCACGAATGCCGTCACCGTCCCGGTCGCTGAAGAGAGGCTCGACGTAGGCCATCTCCAGTCCGCCGGCGGTGAGATCGTCGTATGTCCCCATGCCTGACGCGACGACGTACACTGTGGTGAAGCACGTATGGGCGCCACAGGATGTGGAGGAGTAGGCTAGCTCAGTGTGGCCGTCCCCGTTGAGATCGTCCACCTCCATGAGGACCGGGTCCAGCAGAGGGGAGTACCCAGCCGCACTGTAGGCCAGGCTGAAGCGTCCACCATCTCTGTCGACGACCAGCAGGTCACCGGGCGCGTTGATACCGTACTCGGGAGAGGGATCTGTGATCACCATCAAGAGTTCTCCCGCGCCATCGTCGTCCACGTCCATCCTGAGCAAGTCCGTCATGCGTCGCAGAGCACCCCAGCTCTCGAGCGTGGTCCGCAGTCCGTCTTCATCGCCGTTGCTGTCGTTCAAGTACTCCACGATGGTAGGGGCGTAGTTCCCGAGATCGTCCGGCTGCGGGGGCAGGGCAACGGGGGTCGGTGACGAAATGGACACTGTCGCGGGCTGAACAGTGGAGGTGGGAGTGGGAGAGGCGAGGACTGCCTCGTTGGGTGACGGGGCAGGCATGGCCGCCTGGGAGAGATCCTCTTCACAGCCAAAGAGGCTCAAGGCTACCAGGGAAAGTACAACGAGACTAGGGACTCTCGCGTTGCCCATGGCCTCCTCTGGTGTTGGCAATCAGAGCAATGTCAGGTACTGGTCTATCTCCCACTGGGAGACCTGGGTCCGATATTCGTCCCACTCTGTCATCTTGGCCCTCATGAAGGCCTGGTAGACGGGCTCGCCCAACGTCTCGCGCAGGACCTCGTCCCTCTCCAACTCTGCGAGTGCCTCTATCAAGCTCCCGGGCAGTGACTCGATGGACATCTCCTCCAGCTTCTCGTCGCTGAAATCGTAGACGTTCTCCTCGACCGGTGGTGGTGGCGTCATCTCGTGACGGATGCCCTCCAGGCCCGTCTCGAGCATGGCGGCGTACGCCAGGTAGGGGTTGCAGCTAGGATCCGGACAGCGCAGTTCCAGGCGTGTCCGCTCGTCGCGGCCATTGGAGTATCTGGGGATGCGGATCAGTGCCGACCGATTGACCTGTCCCCAGCAGATGTAGACCGGGGCCTCGTAGCCGGGAACCAGACGCTTGTAGGAGTTGACCGTCGGAGCGACGATGGCCGCCATTCCTCGCGCGTGCTTCATCTGACCGGCCATGAAGTGGTAGGCCAGTTGCGACAGACGATAGCGGTCATCGGGGTCGAAGAAGGCGTTCCTCCCGTCTGAATCGAAGAGGCTTTGATGGGTGTGCATGCCCGAGCCGTTGATGCCGTAGATGGGCTTGGGCATGAAGGTGGCGTGCAGACCGTGCTCCTGGGCAACTGCTTTGACGACGTACTTGAAGGTCATACAGTTGTCGGCGCTGGTCAGGGCGTCGGCATACCGGAAGTTGATCTCGTGCTGGCCCGAGGCTACCTCGTGATGGGCCCTCTCCACTTTGATGCCCATGGATTCCAGCGCCAGGATGATATCTTGACGTACTTCGGAGGCCAGATCGCGGGGCGAGAAGTCGAAGTAGCTGGCCACATCGTGGGGCACGGGCCTTCGACTGGGCCTATCCTCCCGCATGGTGAAGAGGAAGAACTCGATCTCAGAGCTCACGTGGTAGATGTATCCCATGTCCTGGCACTCGGCCATGGTCGCTTTGAGCACGGAGCGGGGGTCTGCTGCGAAGGGCTGGCCGTTGGGCTGCAAGACGTCGCAGATGATCCTGGCAGTTCGTTGCTCGGCAGGACTCCAAG
Source organism: uncultured Anaerolineales bacterium (assembly GCA_964577995.1). GTDB lineage: Bacteria > Chloroflexota > Anaerolineae > UBA7937 > B3-Chlor > JAUVXJ01. The sequence continues at coordinate 3,066 of CAZOBP010000068.1, read as the reverse complement.
GCAGCAGTTGATACGTATTGGCGTCCGGCATGAGGTACATGTCGCTTTCGCAAATGCGCGTGTAGCCCTCGACGGATGAGCCATCGAACCAGATCCCGTTCTCCAGAGCTTCCCCCAGCTCAGACACAGGTATGGTCACGTTCTTGATGGTGCCCATCACGTCCGTGAACTGAAGGCTGACGAACCTGACCTGCTCTTGCTGCGCGCGGTCGATTGTCTCTGCCAGGTTCTTCTGCATCGCTCTCCCCTCCCTAGGATAATTGGGCGAATTCTAGCACACGTATTCCGGGTAGGCAATTCGTGGTCTCGGAACGGTCATACTAGGCTCCTGAGGGTCCGAAAGGCACTGGTCGCCACACCCTGCCCGCACGCCTGGCCCAGCGTGGTGCGTGGGACGTGCCGGGAACGGAGCGCGGTTTGCTGGCCTCTCTCTCTGAAGACTATAATACGCCAGGAGAGGAAGAGATACGGGTGGACAGGCTTGCCTGGGATTAATGGCGGAAGGCAGAGACTTGCCTGGGCTCGCGTAGTGCCGGCATTGGCGCTCCTCGTTGCCGGTGCTATGGGACTGTCGTTCGTGCGCCACGCTTACGGAGTAGTCCTCTTTCCATACGAACTGGCCGCCGGCGAGGAGCTGCTGCTCAGGGATACGCTGCACTTCCTGGGTGGTCGCCCCGTCTACACCGACGTCAACGACTTCCCTTTCGTCATCTCCAACTATCCGCCGTTGTTCGCAACCATCTCCTCGTTGCTGGTTCCGCTTGTGGGGAGATCCCTGATGGCGACGCGCATGGTGGCCACTCTGTGCACGCTCCTCAACGGGGCGCTCGTGGCCGCGATCATCTATCGGGGCGGGCGTTCCCAGATGGCTAGCGCTACCTGCGGTGCAGTCTATCTAGGCTCCATCTTCGTTTACGAGTGGGGGGCCTGGGGTCGGGTTGATACGCTGGCCATCGCCTTCTCCCTGCTGGCGATTCTGGTGGCGCAGCGATGTACGGGCAGGAGAGGCATCACGCTGGCGGCGCTCTTCTGCCTTCTGTCTCTCTACACGAAGCAGACGCAGTGGGCCGCACCCCTGGCTATCGTGGCCTGGCTTGTCTGGGGACGTCGCTGGCGGTGGTGTGTGGGGTTCGTACTCTTGCTGGGAGTAGCAGGGGGCGTGGTCTTCGTCACTCTGAACGCTCAAACGTCGAGGGAGTTCTTCCGGCATCTGGTGGTCTATAACACTTTGCCGTACTCCCTGAGGGCGCTTCTCGGCTACTGGCGCGCCTTCGCTGTGACTCATGGAGTCATCATGGGTGTAGCGCTTGGCTGCGCCGTGGTATCAGCGGCGAGACGACGGCTCTCGCTGCCCGTGCTCTACTTCTTCGCCTCCGGACTCTTGACCGTGGCCGTGGGGCGCGCTGGGACCAGCAGCAACTACTTCATGGAACTGATCGCTGGGTCCCTCATCCTCTGTGGGCAATGCTGGGGCGAACTCTCCAGTCGAGGGAGCTACGTTTCTGCTGCGGTGCCTGCGGCCCTGCTGGTACAGTTGGTCTGGTTCGCAGTCTTTCCGTACACCCCGCTGCGTGCCTACTACGATCCTTTGCCCTCCTTCGGCTATACGCCGCAGCCAGGGGACCTGGCATCCTGCGCACGGATAGACCAATACGTGACCGAGGCGGACGGCGAGATCCTCACCGAGGGGGGCGGCTTCGCCCTCAAGAACGGCAAGGAGCTCTATGGCAGCCCCTGGATGCTGAGCGCTCTGGAGCCAACGGGAAAGGTGGACACGGGTCTGGACAGGCTAGAGGGAGCCCTTGGAGAGCACCGCTTCTGCCTGGTGATCCTTACCTGGCAATCCTACCCGCCGCGCATCTTGGACACGGTGTGGGCCAACTACGAACGAGTGGAGACCATCGACTGCGTCTTCAAGTACGAGGTCTTTGTGCCGGGAGGATCCGGCTAGCTCACCTTGCCCGCAGTGTAGGCCAGCGCCTGCTCCAGATCCGCGAGAAGGTCTTCTGTGTCCTCGATGCCCACCGAGTAGCGCACCAGGCTTTCCGGGATACCCAGGGCGTCTCGCTCCTCGGCGGTGCACTCCACGTGACTGGTGGTCGCCGGAGGACCGGCTATAGTGTCCACGGCGCCGAGGTTGGCGGCCAGGTGTGCGTACCTCAACCTGGGCAGGAAGACCTTCACGGCGTGGAAGCCGCCCTTGAGTTTGAAGCTGAGCACGCCCCCGAAGCCCCGCATCTGCTGACGCGCTATGTCATGGTTCTCATGCGACTCCAGACCGGGGTAGAAGGCGCGCTCCACGAAGGGGTGTTGCTCCAGGTAGTGGGCGATCTTCAGCGCGCTCTGGTTCTGCTGCCGGATGCGCAGGTGCAGGGTCTTCATGCCGCGCAGCAGGAGATAGGCGGCCATGGGGTGTAGCGAGGCACCGTTGATCTCCCGGAAGTGGAAGATGCGCTCCACGACCTCTTCGGGCCCGCAGACGACTCCTCCCAGGGCATCGGCGTGGCCCCCCAGGAACTTGGTGGCGCTGTGGATGACCAGGTGGGCGCCCAGCTCGAGAGGGTTCTGGTTGATGGGGGTGGCGAACGTGTTGTCTACGACCACGGTGGCTCCGCCCTCACGACCTGCCCGAGCCAGCCGGGCGAGGTCGATAACCTTGAGCGTGGGGTTGGTGGGGCTTTCCAGATACAGCACCTGGCATCCCTCGGCCACGGCGGCCTCGATGGCCTCGTGGTCGGTGGTTTCGCACAGGGTTACGTGCACCCCAAAGCGGGGCAGGAACTCGAGAAAGACCTTGGAGGTGCCACCGTAGGTGTCCTTGAGGGAGACCACTCGGTCTCCGGGGGAGAGCAGCGTGAAGAGGGTATTGCTGATGGCGGCCATGCCTGTGGAAAAGCTGGTCGCGGCCTCTGCCCCCTCCAGGAGGCGCACCTTCTCCTCGAAGGCATAGACCGTGGGGTTGGTGTTGCGGCTGTAGATGTAGCCCCGCTCTCTGGCCAGGGCCACGTCCATCCAATGCTGCACGTCCTCGTAGTCGAAGGAGACGCTGTGGGTTACCGGAACCGC
>CAZOBP010000067.1:0-13780 GCA_964577995.1 uncultured Anaerolineales bacterium | reverse complement strand
ACACCTACAGAAGCTCCTCCGGAACCCTCACCTACGCCCACCGAGCCCCCGGCCGAGCCAACGGCGACAGCCACCACACCTCCTCCCACAGCTACGCCTTCGGCCACAGCCACACCGGAGGACACTCCCACACCACTGCCGGCGGGCGACTTCGAATACCAGTTGGTGGAGCGCAGCGACCTGGGTTGCAGCAGCGAGAGGGACGGAGACTACATCCTGGTCTACGTTCAGGACGAAAACGAGCGGGGTCTGGGAGGCGTGGAGATCCTGGCCACCGGACCAGACGTGGAGGACTCCTTCTTCACCGGTCTGAAGCCGGAGGTGGACTCTGGGTTCGCCGACTTCCTAGTCATTGCCCCCGGGAGCTATTCTGTCGAGGTGGTAGCCGGCAGCAGCCACGTGGCCGAGGGCTTGAGCTTCGGCGATGACTGCGCCGAGGAATCCCCGCACCGTGCGTGGCGCATCGTCTTCCGGCGTGTGAGCGAGTAGTTGAGGGCTACTTCTCCCGGTCCGGATCCCGGCAGGCGATACCGAACTCCCCGGGCGGTGGCCAGCACAGATTGCAGGAGATACAGGTAGATCTCTGCTGTCCTTCGCGGAATCGTCTGGGTAGGTCCGGCTCGCGGATGAGCGGGCGCGACATGGAGATGAAGTCGGCGGCTCCTTCTTCCAAGATGCCCTCCATGATCTGTCGGCTGCGCATTCCCCCCACCAGAATGATGGGTAGGTCGGTAGCTTCTCTCGCCTGCCGGGCAGCGTCCAGGAAGTAGGCTTCATCCTCGGGCCGGAGGACATCCTTGCGCACGCTCGTCCTTCCGATACCTGCGCTGACCTCCAGGGCATCGATCCCCCAGTCTGCCAGGTGGCGAACGATCTCCGCACCATCCTGCAACGTGAGTCCATGACGAGCGAAGTCTTCCATGCCCAGCTTGATGAGCACGGCATACTCATGGCCCACTCGGTCACGGATCGACGCTGCTACCTCCTCTAGGAAGCGCATTCTACGCGCGGCTGTGCTCCCCCAGCGATCTCCACGCCGGTTGGCAGCCGGGGAGTTGAACTGGTTGATCAGATAGCCGTGTGCGGCGTGGATCTGCACTCCGTCGAAGCCCGCCGCCTTCGCCCGCCCCGCAGCGTCACCAAAGGCGGAGATGATCTCCTTGATCCCCTCTTCGCTGAGTTCTGCGGGGCGTTCCTTGCCTTTCGCCACGGGCACTGGTGACGGTGCCACAGGCGACCCGGGGATGGCGTCCGCGGCGCACTGTCTTCCTCCGTGGTTGATCTGCATGACCACCAGGCCGCTCTCGCCGTGGACTGCGCCGGTGAGCTTCTCCAGGTCCGGCATCAAGTCGTCTCTGTGGACTCCCGTCATGTGCAGGTGGCAGCGGCCTCCCTGGTGGACGAAGCAGTGGCCGGTGATGATCAGGCTCACGCCGCCGCGAGCCAGTTCACCGTATAGATCGGCGAGGGGCTGCTCTGGCCTCCCATCGAGATCGCTCATGTACTCCGCGGTGGCTGAGCGGATCAGCCGATTGGGCAACTCCAGACTACCGATGGTGCCTGGCTCGAACAGCATGGACATGGTGGTCTCCTCCGTGCCGCTGGCTATGGACAGGAGTCGTGGTCAGAGGCGTGCGCGAGTATATCACAACGTAGCAGAGCGGACAAGACCTGCCCCTACGACACTGTTTGGTCGGTCGAGCGCACGGGGGGGCCGACCCCTTTCTGTGGAGGCGGATTGGGGAGGTCACCGTCTGGTTGTCTGGAGTGCTGGACTCCGCAGTGTGGTGGGAACGGAGGGAGGAGCCGCTCCATCGTGGAGTGTGGGGCACACTCAGAGCTTGCCCTCTGCGCCGAGGCTTTGACAAGGGCCGCGCGAGTTGGTATACTAGAAAGGGTGGAGGGGGTCGCTTCCGCTGGATGCTGCGGAATCATCCCCTCGTCTTCTCTTGTATGGGAGGAGAGCCCAGGCTAGCAGGGGGATATGTATACGTGATACCGATATTTCCTTTCACGGCCATTGTAGGCCAGGGGCCTATGAAGCGCGGCTTGATCCTCAACGCCATCAACCCTCTGATCGGAGGGGTGCTCATCCGGGGCGAGAGAGGCACGGCGAAATCGACAGCCGCGCGGGCGCTGGCTGCCTTGTTGCCAGACATCGAGGTCGTGGCTGAGTGCCCCTTTGGCTGCGATCCGTACCGCCCCGAAGCGATGTGCGACTCCTGCGCTGAACGATACAACCAGCGAGAGAAGCTGCCCGTGGCGAGCCGTCCCATCAGAATCATAGATCTGCCCGTGAGCGCAACAGAGGACCGGGTCGTGGGCACGCTCGACATTGAGACGGCCATCAAATCGGGGGAGAAGCGGTTCGAGGCAGGAGTGCTGGCTTCCGCCAATCGCGGTATGCTTTATGTGGATGAGGTGAACCTGCTGGATGACCACGTGGTGGATGTCCTGTTGGACTCTGCAGCGATGGGGGTGAATGTTGTGGAGCGGGAGGGCATCTCCTTCAGCCATCCCGCGCAGTTCATCCTTGTGGGCACCATGAACCCCGAGGAAGGTGAGCTACGCCCTCAGCTTCTGGACCGCTTCGGGCTCTGCGTGATGATCACGAGCATCTCGGAACCAGGGGCGCGCAAGCAGATCCTGGTCCGGCGTATCGAGTACGAGCAAGATCCCGTTGCCTTCTATGACGTCTGGCGAGAGGAAGAGCGACGGTTGGCGCGTCAAATCACCCGAGCCCGAGACCTTCTCCACGAGGTATCCTACACGGAAGACGACCTCTCGGACATCACACAACTCACGGCGGACCTGGGCGTGGATGGCCATCGAGGGGACATAGTGATCCTCAAAGCCAGCCTCGCGCACGCTGCCTTCGAGGGTAGGAATAGGATCACCCAGCGGGACATCCTGCTGGCAGCCGAACTGGCCCTGCCGCACCGTCTCAAGAAGCAGCCTCTGCAACGCAGCGAGGCTCGCATGGAGCAGCTCAGGGAGCAACTCCGCGGTGTAGAGGCAGGGGCTGCCGATCCGGATGCATCCATGCTGCAGGAGGTCCCCTCTACCAGTAAAAAAAAAGACCTGACCGGCGATGAAGGGGAGGCGGAGAACGCCCCACCTCTGCAGTCCGCGCCCAAGGGCCAGCAGGACGGCGAAGATGGTGCTGCTTCCTCGACGCGGCGGGGCGTACCGATCCCCGTGGGCGGACCCCTGAGGGTGCCCCGCTTGAGTACTCCGCTGGATCGTCTCTCCAGGCGCACATCTGGTCGCCGTAGCCTCACTCGCACCAACCGGAAGCGCGGCCGTTACGTGTTCAGCAGGCCCATGGATGGGTGGGTTGAAGACATCGCTTTCGATGCCACAGTCCGCCAGGCCGCCCCACAGCAGATCCACCGCGCGGGCTCAGAACTTGCCCTGGTCATAGAGAGGGAGGACCTGCGGCGGAAGGTCCGGGTCACCCGGGCAGCGAACCTCGTGCTCTTCGTGGTGGACGCCAGTTGGTCCATGGCGGCGGCCGAGCGGATGATAGCCACCAAGGGAGCCATACTGTCTCTGCTTCAGGACGCTTACCAACGCCGCGACAGGGTGGGTCTCATCGTCTTCCGGCAGAATGGGGCAGAGTTGCTTCTGCCGCCAACGTCCAGCGTCAAGCTGGCAGAGAGAATGCTGGGGGACATCACGGTTGGTGGCAAGACCCCTCTATCGAGTGGTCTGCACCTGGGCTACCAGGTCTTCATGCGAGAGGTGAACAGGAACCCGCAAGTGATGCCGATCATGATTCTCCTCACAGACGGGGCGGGGAATGTCTCCATGACCGACATGACTCCCCACGAGGAAAGCTGCAAGCTGGCGGAGCTGCTCCACCACAGCAACGTCCGGTCCGTGGTCATCAACACCGAACACAAGTCCTTTGACCGCGGCTTGGCGCAGGAACTGGCCTTCCACCTAGGGGGCGAATGTTATACCTTGGAGGAGCTCGGGGCCGAAGAGCTGTACAAGACGGTGCGAAGCGAACTGCAATGCTGAAGTGGGCCGATGGACGGCGGAGCCGGAGTGGGCTTGCCTGGTCCGGAAACCACCGTTGGGGTGCCTGCCGATGGCGGGTCTAGGGTATTGGTGGAGAGCGGGGTGAGAACGCCCCGCTCTATTGTTTTGTGGACTCATGCGGAGAGGGTAGCGGCTATGGTGGAGAGGCGCAGATCAGGGAGGTTACGTTCGGGGACATAGACGGTGTGCTCGAGTTGTTGCGACAGCTTTGGCCCGAGAAGCATATTGACCCCGGTCGCAGAGCTGCATCCACGCGTGCCGTCCGGCGCCGAGCGTGGCGAGACAGAGAGTCTCATTGTACTACACTTCTCGTGGAATAGGTGAGGAGGAGAAGACGTGAAGGAGTATCGGTTTGTGCAAGTGGACGTATTCACCAACGAGGTCTTCGGGGGCAACCCCCTCGCAGTCTTCCCGGAGGCTGAGGGCTTGACTTCGGGCGAGATGTAGCAGTTGGCCCGGGAGATGAATCTGTCGGAGACGACATTCGTATTGCCCGCCGAGGGCCCCAGTGCCGATTTCAAAGTCCGCATCTTCACGCCGGCTGTGGAGCTGCCCTTCGCGGGGTATCCTGTGGTGGGCACTCACTGGGTACTGGCGCATCTTGGACGCCTGGGATTGAAGGAGCCGGTGAGGCTGGTTCGCTTCGAATTGGGTGTAGGTATGCTACCTGCTGAGCTCGAGGTCGCCGGAGGCAGAGTGGAGCGGGTGGTGATGACGAGCGACCAGCCCACGTTTCTTGACGTACTGCAAGACGTGACGGAGTTGGCCTCGGGCCTCGGTTTCTCTGAGGAGGCGATCACCGAGACACATCTGCCGGTCCAGGTGGTGTCTACTGGAATACGGTCGCTGATGGTGCCCATCCGATCGCTTGCGGAGGTGCAGGCGCTCGATGCGGGCAGGCTGGACGTGGACGCCCTCGCCCGGGCGTGTGAGCCCCTGGCGACGAATACGGTGCTGGTTTTCGCTCTGGAGACAGTGGACCCCGAGGCGACGGCACACGTCCGCATGTTCGCACCTATGGTCGGAGTGCCGGAGGACCCGGCGACCGGGTCCGCCAATGGCACCCTGGGAGCATACCTGGTGCATCACCGAGCTGTGCCAGTCAGGGAGGGCACCAACCACTTCATGAGCGAGCAGGGTGCGGAAATGGGCAGACCCAGCATCCTGCATATCCTGGTGGATACCTCCGGAGGCGAAATCACCAGGGTGCGGGTGGCGGGCAGTGTGGTGCCGGTCCTCGAGGGCATGGTGCGGTTCTGAGAGGTGCGCTGGCCTTTCTCGCGGATGGCGGGCAGACGTGAGAATGAAGCAGCATGAATCGCTGAGGTTTCTCGGCAAACCAGACGTTCGAAACGCGATCCTGCACAGTGAGATAGGCGTCCTTGTGCACGACCTGGGCAAGGTGAGCGCGGAGTTTGACGCGTGGGAGGGCACCTATCACAGTCACTTGGTGCTTCGGCGCCAGACGAGGGGCCAGGACGCCTACCTCGGATCTGATGCAGGTCCGTGGTCGGCCGTTGTCCACGCGCTGAGGACAGCCAGCCTCGTTCCCCAGGAGAGGGCTGTGGCCGATGCTATCTTGAGCGAGCTCACGGAGAGTCAGTACGGAGATCCTGCCGGTCCGGACTATCGCATGGAGTCCCTGGACGCAAACCTGGACAACGCCAAGTCCGAGCTGCCGACGGATCGTGAGGCGGCCTTGGAGCGAGTTGCTGGGTTGGCGCGCGAGACGTGGCTGGACTTCGTGTGGCAGATGGCGCAGGAGGAGGCTATCGGTGCCATGGAGCCATCCTTCGTCGGGGTAGATGGCTTCTATCAGCAACTGGACCAGTTGCCCTCCGTGGCCGACCTGCTAGAGATGGGGGGCCGGCCGTGGCATCCCGTGGTAAAACAACCGCCGGAGGTAAGGCTCCTCCTAGTGATCCATGGGTGTGAAGAAGCTGCCGGCCGGCCCCGGTCGAGATGCGACCCGCATCGGCTGGCCGGTGTTTGGCACCTGTGGTGCGAGGTGCTGGCTAATCAGTTCCTGGAGATCAACAACATCAGGACGGACGGACCGGGAGATCTGGGGTCCTGGTTCTGGAAAAGCCGGCTTGACGCGGGGCACGAAGCGGTCACTCCTCTCCTGGGCGACTACGGACCGGTAGCAACCCTCGACGGCGAGGAGAGGGAGGCGCTGAAGTGGGTGGGAGTGCGGGTCATCAGTCGATGGGCGTGCAACAAGATCTTGCTGGGCGTTCGGGTTGACGGTAGGCTTGTGAGCCTCTGGGACCACTGCTGGACTCTCGCCGGTCTCCACAAGTCGAGCACCGCCCAGGCGCTCCTCTCCGGGAGCTGGCCTGCGGCTCACGAGCTCTCTTGGCGCAGACTGCGGGTCAGGATTCGACAGGCCAACGCGGCCGAGGTGACCAGGATCAAGGAGTTGATCGAAGTGGAGTACCCTCTGGGAAACGAGCTGATGCGCACGGATGCAGAAGCACACTTCAGCTTCCCGGGTCTGGATGGTCGCCCGGCGGCCAACCTGCTGGAGGAGCTCAGACTCGAACTCGGCTGTCTGCTGGGGAGAAGCGACTCTCCAGAGATGCACCTCTCGCCGCTGTCCAAACAGGAAGCCGATCAACTCGTGGGCAGGAGTGCCTGCTAAACTCGGGTGAGGTATGCTCCCGTTCTGGTGTCCACGCGTATGTTGTCGCCCTCTTCGACGAAGAGGGGCACCTGAACCAGGAGGCCGGTTTCCAGCGTAGCGCGCTTCGTCGCTCCAGTCGCCGTATCCCCCTTGACGCCAGGGTCGGTTTGAGTGACTTCGAGGTCGACGGTGACCGGCAGTTCTATCTCCACGGGTCGACCGTCGTGCATGGAGACGGATAGCATCAGGCCCTCTTTCAGATAGTCCACTTTCTCCTGTAGGGTTTCGGCCGAGAGCGCCGGCTGCTCGTAGGTTTCTGTGTCCATGAAGTAGTAGAGGTCACCGTCCCGGTAGAGATACTGCACCTGTCGCAGCTCCAACCGCACATCCCGGAACTTCTCGCTGGCGCCGAAAGTGCGCTCGATGGTGCGCCCGGTGCGGAGGTTTCGCAGCTTGACTCGCACGTTGGCGCTTCCTCTTCCTATGTATGAGTGCTGGTACTCGAGCACGCGATGCAGGTCGCCGTCCAGCTCGAACGAGACTCCTTTTCTCAAGTCGGTTGACATGATCATGCGCTAGTGTCCTTTCGCGTTTTTGTGCTGCGGACCGAGATGGCGCGAGATGGTGAAGGAGAACGTGCTTCCCTTTCCTACCTCGCTTTCTACCCACACCTGTCCCCCATGGAGTTCGACCAGTTCCTTGACGATGGAGAGGCCCAGGCCGACGCCTGGATGCTCCCTTCTGAGGGAGTCACCCACTTGATAGAACGGGTCGAACAGCCTTCTGAACTCCTCGGTGGCGATGCCAACGCCTGTGTCCTTGACAGACACGCCTAGTTGGTCTTCGGTGACGGTAGCGGCTATCTCGATACTGCCCCCCTGAGGGGTGAACTTGATGGCATTGGACAGCAGATTGGAAAGAATAAGGTGCAGTTTGCCTTCGTCAGCCCAGATGGAAGGCAGGTCTTCTGGGATGCTCAGGGTCAATGACTGCCCCTTCTCGTCTACCAGGAAACCCAAGTCCTGGACCACCTCTTGCACCGTGCTGGCTATCTGCACCGGTTGCAGCTCAAGCTCTATCTCACCTGCCTCCAGATAGCGGAGATTCAGCATGTCGGTCACCAGCTCCTTGAGCCGCAGAGCGCTGTGGATAATCGCCTGAGTGTATTTCTTGCTGGCGTCGGCCGCCTGTTCGTCTAAGAGATGAGCGTAGCCGAGCAGTATGGCCAGGGGTGTGCGCAACTCGTGGGAGGCCACGTTGATGAATTCGCTCTTCAGTTCGTCCAGCTTCTTCAAGTCTTCGTATGCCTGCTGGGTCTCCTCGAATAGACGTGCGTTCTTAATGGCGATGGCGGCTTGGCCAGCGAGCACCGATGCCAGTTCCAGCGATCCTGCGGTGAAGAGAGAGTCGTCGCTTCCCAGCTTGCTCAGATTGAGGACGCCGATCAGTTCTTCCCTCACTGTGAGGGGAACGCAGACTGCAGAGGAGATCTGATCCTGCTTCATCAGCTTGCGCAGTTCAGCCCCTGGTGGCGAGGTGCTGTCGAGGACGAGAGGCTCACGTTGCTCCGCAACCCTGCCGGCGATGCCCTCTCCGATCTCGATCCTCGTGGTCGCGACGACCTCTTCGGGGAGGCCTATCGCAGCCTGGATCGTCAAGCTTTGGGTGCCTTCGTCAAACAACATCAGCGAGGCCCGATCCGCGCCAGTCTCACGACAGCTTACCTCAACGATCTCTACGAGCAACTGTTGAAGGTTGGTCATGCCCATGAAGGCCTTGCTCAGTTCGTACAGCGGAATCAAAGCCCTGAGCCGGATATTCTCCCGTCGGGCGCGCCCCCTGTTGAGGGCAGAGGAGACCACCTCTCGAAGCTCGCGTGCCGAGAAAGGTCTTGGCAACAGGTCGTCTACTCCTTTGCGCAGGGCGTCGAGGGCTGCCGCCACCGCGCTCTGGCCAGTCATGACCACGCCCACGATGCCGGGATCGATGGCCTTGATAGCTTGCATTGTATCCAACCCGTCCTGACTATCCACCGTGAGGTCGGCGAGCACCAAGTCGAATCTCTGCTGACGAGCCATGTCGATGGCCCGCCGGCCACCCGTAACACCAGTGACCTGGTATCCTCCACTCTCGAGCATGCTCACGCAGGATTCGAGCACGTGGGCGTCGCTGTCTATGACCATGATCCGCTCGCCGGGCATCTCACATCGGTTCTTTCTGCTGTACGCTGTCGCTATTTTAGCATAGGGCTGCACCGCAGACAATGGAGCACTCTCCAGGATGGGACCCAGGGCTACGGGCCAGCCACAGCGACTCCAATACTGGTGGATCTGGGCGTCTGAGTCCCTGAGTGCCAGACATCCAAAGCCGCGTGGGTGTCCGAGCGCCGCTGAGTGCAAAGAAAGACTCTCTCGAATCATGGAGTGGGAAGATCACGCGACCGGGGCAGAGGCACTGACGGGTCGTCCGAGCCGCGGCCCTGCCATGGGGACGTCCCCATGGTGCGATCTCAGGCGAGGTCTGAAACAACCCGCTTCGGATACGGAAACATGGCTGTTCTGCACGGTGTCCGAGACCATCGTGGGACACTGGTTGCCATAAGACGGGAAGTTCAGTATAATGTAGTTTGTCCCCCTTACGTCGTTCCGTGCGTCACAACTGGGAGAGAGTCAGATGACACCCCCGCCCCCGAGTGCTGAGGGACCTATCAACGCACATCCCAGACAGGATGCAAACGCTGCAGAGGCGGTCGCCAAGGAGGGGGACGAGGTCCTCTCAAGGATTCTCGTCGTTGACGACGAAGAGGTGGTGTGCAGATTCCTGAAACGGGTGCTCGACGCCCACGGTCACCGGGTTGAAGTGTGTCACGGGGGGCGAGAGGCCATCGCCAGACTGGAGGATGATTCCTTCGACCTGGTCATCACCGATCTCAAGATGCCCAGCGTGGGTGGGATAGATGTTCTGAGGAAGGCAAAAGAGCTGGATCCTCTGTGCGAGGTGGTGGTGATCACCGCGTACGCCTCTGTGGAGTCCGCGGTGGAGGTCATGAAACTCGGTGCCTATGACTACATAAGCAAACCGTTCAATGTGGATCGGATCAGGATCGTCGTAGACAAGGCGCTAGAGAAGCGCAGGCTTCTTCGGGCAGCGGGGGAGAGAGACTTCTACAAGAGACTATCGCAACTGGACGGCCTGACCGAGGTGTACAACAGGCGTACATTCGAGGAACTCCTTTCGGCAGAGATCTCTCGAGCGGATAGGTTCAGACGGCCTTTGTCGCTGCTGATGGTAGATCTGGACCATCTGAAGATGGTGAATGATCGCTTTGGGCATCAAGTCGGCGATGAGGTCCTGAAAGGCGCAGCCTGGCGACTGAAGAGATCTGTGCGCAACTGTGACGCCGTCGCCAGGTATGGCGGGGATGAGTTCGCTATCATCTTGGTGGAAACCGGCAAGTCAGATGCCATGACCACAGCGCAGCGCTTGAATCGCCTCATGAGGCCGTCCACAACTGAGGTGGGCGCCCATCGTGGTGAGGACGATCGGGCGATGACGATCAGCATAGGTGTCGCGAGCTATCCCACAGATGCTAGGGCGCGGGATGAGTTGGTCAGAAGGGCCGACCAGGCCCTGTACGAGGCCAAGGCGCAGGGGGGCGACTGCGTCAGATCCGCCAGTCCCTAGGGAGCAACGGGAGATGAACGAAGTCCAGGCTACGGGGCAGAAGATCATAGACAACGTGGAGAAGGTGATCATCGGAAAGCACGAGGAAGTGCAGCTTGGCCTCGTCGCCTTGCTCTGCCAAGGACACGTGCTGATTGATGATGTGCCCGGAGTGGGGAAGACCATGCTGGCCAAGGCCATGGCCAAGTCTCTCGGTTGCACCTTCAAGCGTATCCAGTTCACGCCGGACATGCTGCCCAGCGACGTAACGGGTGTGTCCGTCTATGATCAGAGTACAGGCCGATTCGAGTTCCGCCCCGGGCCAGTCATGGCCAACATCGTGCTCACGGACGAGATCAACCGTGCAACCCCCAAGACACAGTCGGCGTTGCTAGAGGCTATGGAGGAACACCAGGTGACGGTTGACGGGGTGACGCACCTGTTGGATAAGCCTTTCCTCATCTTGGCCACGCAGAACCCTATCGAATACGAAGGCACCTTTCCCTTGCCCGAAGCTCAGTTGGACCGCTTCTTGATGCGTATAAGTCTTGGCTATCCCAGCCCCACGGACGAGATACGCATCCTGGAGGCTCAGCAATACGTTCACCCTATTGAGACCATAGAACAGGTGGTGAGCACCACTGAACTGCTGGAGATGCAGGAGCGAATCAAGGAGGTCTTCGTCCACGATGGCATCAAGGAATACATCGTGGCCCTGGTAGGGGCCACGCGCAGTCATCCCGATGTGTACCTCGGTAGTAGCCCGCGCGGAGCTCTTGCCCTCTACAGGACGGGTCAGGCCCGGGCTGCGGTGCTGGGACGCGACTATGTGATCCCTGATGATGTGAAGGCTCTAGCCGAGACCACACTGGCCCATCGCCTGATAGTCAACCCTGCTGCCCGGATAGGGGAGGTTGATCCTCGCACCGTGGTCAAGGAGGTGTTGCAGGGTGTGGAAGCTCCCGGATCTCCGGTGAGGGTGGAACAGTAGCGAGATCGCGGTTCCCAGGAAGGGCGCGGACGGTGGGGATTAGTGTCAATCGGGCGATCTTCGTGCTCCTCGCGCTGCTTGTTGTGCCCACCTTCATCACTGGACACGGGCTATTCGTTCGTAGTCTGTACGTGGTTGTGAGCCTCGTCGTCCTCTGCTTTGTCTGGGCTTGGCTGAACATCCGTTGGCTATCCGCGTCGCGCAGTCTGCGCGCCAACCGGGCCCAGGTGGGAGGGCTGATCCAGGAGAGGATGCTCGTTCGAAACGAGGGCCCATTGCCCAAACTCTATGTGGGGTTCCAGGACCTCTCTGGGTTGCAGGGTTATCAGGTAGATCGTGTGCTGAGCGCTCTTCCTTCCCACGGGGAGCGGAGTTGGATGGCGCTGGCGCGATGCAAGCGGAGGGGCAAGTTCAACTTCGGCCCAGTCATCCTGACCAGTGGTGACGCTTTTGGTATCTTCCAGATGAGGCGCGAGGTGCCGCTGTACTCCACACTCGTTGTGTATCCGGCGACTGTTGATTTGCCTCGTTTTCGGCCACCAGTAGGGAGACTCTCGGGGGGCGACGCTCTGCAGCGTCAGACCCAGCACGTAACCACCAATGTCTCCGGGGTCAGAGACTACAGGCCCGAGGACAGTTTCAATCGCATACACTGGCTGTCTACAGCTCGGAGGGGCCGACTGATCTCGAAAGAGTTTGAACTCGACCCGTGGGCGGACATCTGGCTGTTTGTGGACATGGAAGAGGCAGTCCAGGCGGGTTCCTATGCCGATCAACTGGTTTTCGACTCTCTCAATGCTCCGCCTATGCGGTCCAAGGCGCCAGTGCTCCATCCCAGCACAGAGGAGTATGGCGCGACGATTGCTGCTTCGCTGGCGAAGCACCTGCTGGGCCAGAGGAGAGCGCTGGGCATGATCACGTATGGTCAGCGTCGCGAGGTCGTACAGGTAGATAGGGGAGAACGGCAACTGGTCAGACTCCTCGAGTCGCTAGCCGTGGTCAGGGCTGAGGGACGAGTTCCTCTGGCCGAGGTCATCGCCGCTGAGAGCAGTCAACTGGGGGGAGGCTCGACAGCCATAGTCGTCACCCCATCCACTGAGGGATCCTGGGTCGGCTCGGCGAGGGACTTGAAGCGCAAGGGCATAGACATAGTGGCGGTACATGTGGAGCCCAGCGGCTTTGGCGATGCGCCCGATTCCCTGGAGGTGATGGCCAGTCTTGCGGCCAGCGGCATACCAGCCTACCTGGTGAAGAACGAAGTACCGCTTGGCGATTCGTTCTCGCAAAGCGTCGAGCTAGTCAGATGACGATACGCAAGGCCGACCTGAAGGACCTCAACACATGCGTGCTCATCGACACGTCGTATACGACCAGGCGCGTTTGGCAGATTCGCACCGACGAAAGGCCGTACGAGGAAATCGCCATCACGTTCCAGACCATCAAACTGCCACGATCGGTGCGTGCAAGTTCGCCGAGAGATAGCGACCACCTGATCGAGGATTGGCAGCGTGGGGAGTGTTTCCTGGTGGCTGAGGAGGATGAGGAGATCCGAGGGTACCTGAACATGATCGTGCAGCCGCGGGATGCTTCAGGATGGATCAAGGACTTGACGGTGGGCGGGAGATACCGGCGGGGTGGGGTAGGGAGCGAGTTGCTTCGAGCAGCATTTCGCTGGGCCAGAGAACAGGGGCTGCGCGCTATCTCGCTGGAGACGCAGACCAAGAACTACCCGGCCATTTGCTTCTGCCGCAAACATGGCTTCGTGTTCTGCGGCTTCAACGATCACTACTACTCTAACCAGGACATTGCTATCTTCTTCTCCCGAAGCGTATGAGCAACAATCCACTCCGGGTCGATGTGGGCGACGAGCAGAGAGCGCGGTCTGGAGGCAGTGTACGCAACACTACACTCGATGTATCGGACCCGTGCTATGGCATTAGGGAGAGGGCGCGCACGAAGGCTGTCAGCCGGTGATGGAGATCAACACTGCAAGCGCCGGTGGATCCACTCTCTGAGCAAGCTTGGCGCCCTTTTCCCGACAACTCCAGGTGCATCTCTGGCAGCTCTCGTATATCGCGTTACGGCGGGGTTCACCATCTGAGGGTTGGGACCAGGGTCCTAGGCCTCTTCTGTCGGGTAGGGCGGATGCGCATTCAGTGTCGCAGGCGATACTTCATCATGCAGCGTGCGTTGACTTGACGGGGTGAGGAAAACCTGCTATAATATGTACGGTTCTGCCACTGCTAGATCGATTTGTTTTCCCCTTACTCACCATGAACGAATCCTCTTGGATTGCACCCCTTGCTGAGAAGGTGTTCGTGAAAGCACGATGCCTTTGCTGTGGCTAGGGGCCTATGTATTGCCAAGACTTCTCAGTTGATCAGCATAGTCTGAGACCCGATCCTGTCCATGCTTTCTAGCCAACGAAAGAGGCAAGCACATGAGTTCTGTTG
>CAZOBP010000066.1:10450-13891 GCA_964577995.1 uncultured Anaerolineales bacterium | reverse complement strand
CACCAGTGGGCAGCTACTACGCCGACTGGACCAACTGGCTACCCGTCATGGAGGCCTACGAGGCCCGTCGAGCCGGCTACTTCGGCACTCCTGCTGTCAACCTCGTCTGGGCGCTGAACGTCAGCCTGGGGCAGATCCTGGAAGAGGGTATGGACGCCCGTTTCCAGAGGCATCGTCGTTTGAGCCAGGCGTTCAAGGCGGCCATCAACGCCCTGGGCACGGATCAAGTGCCGGTGAGACCTGAAGTGGCGGCCACCACCCTCACCGCGCCCTACTATCCAGATGGCGTAGATGGAGCCTTGCTAGGCTACGTCAAGGAGGCGGGAGTCATCGTGGCCGGAGGTCTCCATCCAGAGGTCAGCCACCGATACTTCCGCATCGGCCATATGGGAGCAGTGACCGAGTCGGACATCCTCGTCACCATCGGGGCCATCGAGAAAGGTCTCTACCGGGCGGGACACAGCTTCGACATCGGTGCAGGCCTGACCGCTGCGCAGGAGGCGCTCTATGGCTAGCACACCCGGAGCGTCCACCCTTCCGGAGGTTCCGAACCTGCAAGAGGGTTCTTCCCCCAGTTGAATGGAGGCACGAAACGGCATGTCAACAAGCACGGTTTCTTTGCGAGGTGTTTTTCCGCCCATACCGACGCCCTTCGATGATCGAGGAGAAGTCGCACACCAAGCCCTACGGGAGAACCTCGCACGCTGGAACAAGTACAATCTGGCGGGATACGTGGTCCTGGGCTCCAATGGGGAGGCAGTCTACCTCACCGAGGAAGAGAAGATACGTGTGTGGGAGACGGCCCGAGACGCCGTGCCGTCCGGCAAGCTTCTCATAGCGGGAACAGGCTGCGAGTCTACCCAGGAGACCATCGCCCTCACGCGGAAGGCAGCCGCGGCTGGTGCTGATGCCGCCCTGGTGGTCACGCCGCACTACTACTCAGGCAGGATGACCTCGCCTAGCCTGCTTCACCACTATGAATCGGTGGCCGCAGCCTCACCCATCCCTGTGATGATCTACAACGTCCCCAAGTTCACCCACGTGGACATGGACGCTGCCACCATCGCTCAGGCCTCTCGCCACCCCAACATCGTCGGCGTCAAGGACAGCAGCGGCAACATAGCCAAGCTCTCCGATGTCGTCCGGCTCGCTGAGCCTGGGTTCCAGGTGCTGGCCGGCACCGGCGGCCTCTTCTTCGCAGCGTTGAGCCTGGGTGCGGTGGGCGGAATCCTGGCGCTGGCTAATGTGGCCCCCCGGGAATCGATCGACATCCAACGGCTCCACGAGACCGGGCACTGGGACGAGGCGGCCGAGCTCCAAAGGCAGATGCTCCCCGTCAACGCCGCAGTCACCGCTGTCTACGGCATCGCCGGCCTCAAAGCTGCCCTGGACATGCTCGGCTACTATGGTGGACCTGTTCGATCGCCTCTCCTGGGACTTGACAAGACCGACCAACGCGCCTTGCGCCAGACGATGCTAGAGGCTGGTCTGCTCTGACGGCTCATCCACCATTCCTTGGTGGATTTGCTCTCTGCCAGCCCGCGCCCAACCGCGGGCTGCTTTCGTGGACAACGCAACCAAACGCGCCCTTGGGTTCTCCCTAACCTTATGCCCGCCCCCATAGAGACTCGTCTGTCTAGTTTTGCCAGATATGGTACAATCTCCCTGAGAAACTGTCATCCTGCTGCTGCGCACCACTTAGGACCGGTCGAAAGGTGGAGGCCCCTGCTATGACAGACCAGCAGAAGACCAAGGATCAGTTGATCCAGGAGTTGGCGGATCTGCGACGAGAGCTTGCCGCATTGAAGTCATCGGAGGCGACGCTCAGGGCGCAACGGCGGGAGTTCTTCAGGGTTCTCGATACCCTCCCCGCGATCATCTACCTCCAGGCCCCAGACTACTCCATTCGATTCGCCAACAGCTCGTTTCGCACCATGTACGGTGATGCCGAGGGAAGACCCTGCTATACTGTCCTGCACGGGAGAGCGAAACCCTGTGACGAGTGTCCGACGTTCAGGGTCTTTGACAGCGGCGAGCCCCAGATCTGGGAATGGACAGATCCCTCCCAAGGTCGAGTATACCAAGTGTGCGAGTACCCTTTCTCCGACGATGACGGTTCCCCCCTGGTGCTGGACCTTGCCATCGACGTTACACCACTCAAGCAGACTGAGGAAGCGCTGAGGGCCGCCGAGGAGGAGAAGGCGGCCATCCTCGACAGTATGTCGGAGCTCGTTACCTACCAAGACGCCGACATGACAGTTATGTGGGCTAACAGAGCTGCGGCCGAATCCGTGGGCCTGCCCATGGACGAGCTCGTGGGAGGCCACTGCTACAAACTATGGCAGAAGCGCAACGAGCCATGCGAAGGATGCCCAGTCATCGAAGCGCGTCGAACGGGACAGCCTCAGGAAGGGGAGATCACATCTCCTGACGGGCGAATGTGGTACGTTCGGGGCTATCCCGTCAAAGCCCGAGATGGCGAAGTCGTAGGCGTGGTTGAGGTGACCCTGGACATTACTGAGCGAAAGCGTATCGAACACGCGCTGCGACAGAGCGAACGGCGCTATCGTGGGTTCTTCGAAGACTCCCCTATTGCCCTCTGGGAGGAAGACTTCACCGACGTCAAGGCCTACTTCGAAAAGTTGCTCCGCGCAGGAGTGAAGGACGTGGGAGCCCACTTCGAGTTGCACCCCGAAGCAGTTCACGAGTGTGCCGCCTTGGTCAAGCTCGTCCATGTCAACCAGGCAGCGCTGGAGCTGTACGGAGGTCGAACCGTGGAGGACTTCCAGGAAGGACTTCCCTTGATCTTCGATGCAGAGTCGTATGGCGTATTCAAGGCGGAACTGGCAGCCATTGCACAAGGCAAGACCCGGTTCGATGCGGAGACAACCGCCCGCACCCTCGACGGAGAGAAGCGCCACCTCATGCTCAGATGGTCCGTGGTCCGGGGCTTCGAAGACACCCTATCCCGTGTCCTCGTCTCCGACATAGACATCACCGAGCGCAAGCGGGCGGAAGAGGCCCTCCAACGCCTCATGCAGTTCAACGAGAGTGTGATCCAGAACATGGGCGAAGGGGTCATCGTGCTGGATGAGCAGGGAGACATCACCTTCACCAACCCCAGCGCCGACAGCCTCGTGGGGTACGAAGCGGAAGAGCTGATAGGCCAACACTGGACTCGTATCGTGCCGCCGGATCGCCAACCGGAAGTCGATGCCGCCATCCACGAGACCGACCGCCTCGAGCTTGAAGTCCTTCGCAAGGACGAGGCAAGAGTCCCTGTTCTGGTCAGCAGTAGCCCTCGTCTGGACCAGGGCCTTCCAACAGGCAGCCTCTGGGTGTTCACTGACATAACCGACCGTAAGCGCAGCGAGAAAGCCTTGAAGGAGTACTCAGGGCGTCTGGAGGAGATGGTTGAAGAGCAAACCCGAGAACTCCGCG
>CAZOBP010000066.1:0-10350 GCA_964577995.1 uncultured Anaerolineales bacterium | reverse complement strand
GATCATGCACACCCATCCCCGTGCGTCGACGACCGTGGGATCATGGCCCACACCAACCCCGACGTTCTCGCCGGGGCAGATTGGGAAGTAGAACGGACCAGACCGGAGGTGATGGCCCGCATGGAAAACATGCTCAGCGTCCTCGTGGTGGACGATGACGTAGCCCTCAGCAAGACTCTAGCCGATATCCTTCGGGTGAAAGGATACGCACCCACCGCGGTGGGCACCGGCAAGGCGGCCCTTGAGCAACTCGAGCGCGCCATGCCCCTCGCAGCCGTGATTGATCTGCGCCTTCCCGATATCGATGGACTCGAGGTTCTTCAGCGCATCAAGAAGGTTTCCCCAGACACAGAGTGCATAGTGCTCACCGGCTACGCTTCAGAGTCGTCCGCCATCGAGGCCATCAACCTGGGAGCGTACAGCTACATACGAAAACCCTATGACGTTGACCAATTGCTCCTCACCATCCAGAGAGCTGTTGAGAGAAAGGCAGCAGAGCAAGCTCTGCGCGAGTCCGAGGAACAGTACAGGCAGCTCGTCGAGAACGCCTCAGACATCATCTTCGCTAGCGATCTGGAAGGGCATTTCACGTCGTCGAATCCGGCCGCATCACGAGTCTATGGTTACACCCTCGAAGAGATCCTCCATCTCAACGTCGCCGGCATCGTCGATCCCGAATACCTGCCGCTGCTCCGAAGGAAGATCCGTCCAAAGTCACAGAGTGCACACCATACCGAACCGTACGAGTTGTTGACCAACAGCAAGGATGGCAGCCCCGTCTGGGTGGAAGTGAGCACCAGACTCGTCCTCAGAGACGGCCAGCCAGCCGGTGTGGAGGGTATCGCTCGCGACGTCACGGCCCGCAAGCAAGCGGAGGACGAACTACAGCGCAGCCTCGAACGCCTGCAAAGGACTCTGGAGCAGACCGTCTACTCCCTGGCTGCGGCGGTGGAGACGAGGGATCCCTACACAGCCGGCCATCAGAGACGGGTGGCCGATCTCGCCTCTGCGGTGGCCATGGAGCTTGGACTTTCAGAACACCAGACTCGAGGTGTGCACATGGCCGGTCTCATCCACGATGTGGGCAAGATACACATACCGGCGGAGATCCTGAGCAAGCCCACTCGCCTCACAGAAGTGGAATGGAGTCTCGTCAAGACCCATCCCCAGGTGGGGCACGACATACTGAAGAGCATAGAGTTCCCCTGGCCAGTGGCCCAGATTGTGCTACAACACCACGAGCGGATCGACGGATCGGGGTACCCGGTAGGTCTCTCTGGCGAGGATATTCTCCGGGAGGCCAGAATCCTGGCCGTGGCCGACGTCGTGGAGGCCATGGTTTCCCACCGTCCCTACCGTCCAGCTCGCACGCTGGAGGAGGCCCTGCAAGAGATCGAGGAAAACAGGGGCACCCTCTACGAAGCACACTCGGTAGACGCTTGTCTCAGAGTCATTGCCAAGAAGGGCGCTGAGCTCGGCTTGAAGTGACGCCACGTACTCAGCCGCAGTAGGACTGACCATACTAGATGCCCCTCGGTCAGTAGCCACATCACTTCCCCACCCACCAAGCCCTGCCTTCGCCCCGACCACCACTGTCCGGTCCGCACTACACCGCCAACGATTCTCTCTTCAGTATGGCTCCCTCACTGGCCGACGACACCAGTGCTGCATAACGAGCCAGGTAGCCCCTCGTCACCTTCGGCAAAGGTGGACTCCAGTTCCGTCGTCGCCGGGACAGCTCCGTCTCAGAGACCATCAGTGTCAGTTGCCTGCTGCCGATGTCCAGCTCGATCTCATCCCCTTCCTCCACCAGGGCGATTGGTCCTCCGCTGGCCGCCTCTGGAGAGACGTGACCAACCGCCGAACCGCGCGTGGCCCCGGAGAAGCGTCCATCCGTCAGAAGTGCAACCTTGTCGTCCAGCCCCATGCCGGCCAGGACCGAGGTGGGCATCAGCATCTCTCGCATCCCCGGCCCTCCTCGCGGGCCCTCGTATCGGATGACCACCACATCGCTGGCCTCTATGCCTCCGCCGAGGATGGTCTCCAGCGCTGTCTCTTCGCTCTCGAAGACGCGCGCCGGGCCTCTGTGGTGCGCCATCTCAGGTGCAACCGCTGCAGCTTTGACAACCGCCCCCTCCGGGGCCAGGTTGCCCCACAGAATGGCGATCCCACCTTCGGAGCGGTGTGGAGCATCGGCCGGCCTAATGACATCCGAAAGCCGCTCGATGCCTCGAAGGTTCTCCCCCATCGTCCCCCCCGCTACCGTCAGGGCTTCACCTCGTAGCAGCCCCAGCTTCAACAGTTCAGCCATCACAGCCGCTACACCCCCCGCCTCGTCAAGATCCTGCATGTGGTGAGGCCCGGAAGGCCGGAGCTTGACCAGATACGGTGTCCGCCTGCTCACTTCTTCGAACAGCGCCAGTGGCAGCGGCAGGCCCGCTTCGTGGGCGATGGCCGGGAGGTGCAGAACCGTGTTGGTGGAGCCGCCAATAGCCATGTCCACCGCTATGGCGTTCTCGAACGCCTGCTCGGTCAGAATCTGGCCAGGGACCACCTGGTCGCGCACCAGTTGCATGACCTTCATGCCAGCCCGCTTGGCCAGCCGCACCCGCCCCGCCGAGACCGCTGGGATGGTACCGTTTCCAGGCAGCGCCATACCCAGAGCTTCGGTGAGACAGTTCATGCTGTTAGCGGTGAAGAGACCCGCACAGGAACCGCAGCCAGGGCAAGCGGACAACTCCAGCTCCTGCAACACCTCCTCACTCATGCGTCCCGAAGCACGTTCACCCACCGCTTCGAAGATAGTGTTCACGTCTACGGGTCTTCCCCGGTAACGGCCGGCCATCATTGGCCCCCCGCTCACGAAGATCGCCGGCAGGCCCAGGCGAGCCGCAGCCATCAGCATACCCGGTACGATCTTGTCACAGTTGGGGACGAGCACCAGTCCGTCCAGTCCATGTGCCGAAGCCATGACCTCCACGGAATCGGCGATGAGTTCGCGACTGGGGAGGGAATGGCGCATCCCTGCGTGCCCCATGGCTATCCCATCACACACGGCGATCGTACTGAACTCCAGAGGAGTGCCGCCGGCCATACGCACACCTGCCGCTGCTGCCTGCCCTATCTTGTCCAGGTGCACGTGACCTGGTACCAGTTCGTTGTGGGAGTTGACCACCCCCACCAGGGGCCGGTCCAGTTCCTCAGGTGTCAGTCCGGCGGCATACAAAAGGCTCCGGTGTGGAGCCCGCTCCGTGCCCACTTTCACTACGTCGCTACGCATCTACGAGTTCCTCCTCAAAGAAACGGTCACGCGCATATAGCACGGGTACCAGGGGCTTGGGCAGCGAGGCTGACCAGGTGATCCTCAGGCGATCCTCTCGGCGATCAGGTCCCCCATCTCCCGAGGGCCCACGAGCCGAGTGCCGTCCACGCGGATATCCAAGGTACGGTAGCCCTCGACGAGCACCGTCTCCACCGCTGTTTCGATAGCCACCGCTTCTCGTTCCAGACCCAGCGAGTGTCGAAGCAGCATGGCGCCGCTCAGGACCGCAGCTATGGGGTTGGCAACGCCCTGACCCGCTATGTCAGGGGCGCTCCCGTGGATCGGCTCGAACACACCTCCGTGGCCCTCCCCCAACCAGGCGGAGGGCAGCATACCCATCGAGCCAACCAGCATGGAGGCCTCATCGGTGAGGATATCGCCGAACATGTTCTCAGTGACAATCACGTCGAAATCCGCCGGGCTACGCAGCAGATGCATGGCAGCGGCGTCAACCAGCATGTTCTCCAGAACGACGTCAGGGTACGCATCGGCCACCTCACTCACCACACACCGCCAGAGGCGCGAAGTGGCGAGCACATTGGCCTTGTCTACCGAAGTAACCTTCCGTCGGCGTTTCCGTGCCAGATCGAACGCCACGTGGGCGACGCGCCGGACCTCCTCCCTCGTGTAAACCATCGTATCGTAGGCGGTTCCACCGTTCTTGTGCGCTTCCTGGCGGGGCCCGAAGTAGATGCCACCCGTTAGTTCCCGCACAACGACGAGATCCACGCCGCAAAGCCGTTCGGGGCGCAGGGGCGACGCATCGAGCAGGGCCTCACAAAGCCGCACCGGCCTCAGGTTGGCGTACAAACCCAGCGTCTGCCGCAAATCCAGAAGCCCCTGTTCCGGCCGCACCTCGGCCAAGGGGTCCGCCCACCTGGGACCGCCGACCGCACCCAGAAGCACTGCATCCGCGCTCCGGCAGGCCTCCAGCGTATCTTCGGGCAGCGCGGTACCCGTGGCATCTATCGCGCAGCCACCGATCAGGCCTTCTTCGTACGAGAAGCTGTGCCCGTATCTCTCGGCCACCGCCTCGAGGACCTTGATACCTTCGGCAACTACCTCCGCCCCGATGCCATCTCCAGGCAGTGTAGCGATCCTGGCTTCCACTAGTCTACCCCCTCCTCACTCTGCACCTACTGCGGCCAGTCCGTACTCCACCGCGTCGGCCAAGGCCATCCAGCTAGCCTCGATGATATTGGCTGAGGCCCCCACGGTAGTCCACCGACGCGTCGCGTTTTGCATGTCCACCAACACCCTGGTCGTGGCCTTTGTCCCGCGCTCGCCATTGAGGATGTGCACCTTATAGTCCGCCAGGTCGAATCCGCTCAGATGAGGGTAGACAGGCATCAGCGCCTTACGTAGGGCTCGGTCCAAGGCATTCACCGGCCCATTCCCGTCAGCGGCGGAGTGGAAGATCTCCCCTCCCACCCGCACCTTGATCATTGCTTGCGCGAAGACACCTTGACCCTTCCGATGCTCGACCACGACCATGAAGTCGAGCATCTCGAAAGGCGGCTGGTAATCCGCACGTGCCCGGTGTAGTAGCATCTCCACGGAGGCGTCAGCGCCCTCGAAGCTGAAGCCCTGGTGTTCCAGCTCCTTCACCTGCTGCACCACACCCGGCAGATCCCCCTGCTCCAGGTTCTTGATGCCTATCTCTTCTGCCTTGCTCTCCAAGTTTCCCCGGCCCGACAACTCCGAGACGATGACTCGGGAACGGTTGCCAACGAGCGCCGGATCCAGGTGCTGGTAGCTCTGGGGATTGCGTCGCATGGCAGACACGTGCATCCCCGCCTTGTGGGTAAAAGCACTCTTCCCCACATAGGGAGCCTGGCAACTGAGCGGTTGGTTGACAATGGCGGCCACGGTGCGAGCCAGACGGGTCAACCGCGCCAGTTGGTCCCACGGAAGCACCGCCATTCCCATCTTCAAGTCCAGATTCGGGATCAGCGCGCAGAGATCGGCGTTGCCACACCGCTCTCCGTATCCGTTCACGGTTCCTTGCACGTGGTTTGCCCCTTCCCGGACAGCCGCCAGACTGTTGGCCAAGGCCAGCCCTCCGTCGTTGTGGGCGTGAATACCCATGGACACCCCGGCGGGAAGCAGCTTCCGAGCCTCATCAGTGATCGCCTCGATCTCCCAAGGCACCGAGCCACCGTTGGTATCGCAGAGAACCACCGTGTCTGCTCCGGCATCGACCGCGGCCCCAAGGGTCCTCAACGCATACTCTGAATCGGCCTTGTACCCATCGAAGAAGTGCTCAGCGTCGAAGATCACCTCTCGCCCACGGGCCCTGAGATAGGCCAGGCTCTCCCGGATCATGCGCAGATTCTCTTCGAGCGTGGTTCGGAGCACGTCAAGCACGTGTGCTACCGAACTCTTGCCCACTACAGTGACCACAGGTGTTTCGGCAGACAGGAGCGCCTGGATGTTGACATCCTCCTCCGGTCGGCTGCCTACTCGGCACGTGCTTCCAAAGGCAGTGATACGAGCATGGGCCAAAGGGAGGTCGCGTACCCGCCGGAAGTAGTCAGCGTCTTTGGGATTCGAGCCCGGCCAGCCACCCTCAACGTACTGCACTCCCAGTTCGTCCAGCAGACGGGTGATCTTCAACTTGTCGTCCACTGACAGGGAGATGCCCTCTCCTTGCGTTCCATCTCGGCACGTTGTATCGTAGATGCGCACCGGTGCCTGCTCCAAGCTGCCCACCTCTGTCCCTCGTCGGTCTATCCGTCGCCACCCAATCTCAGGCCCCGAGTGGGCCAACTACGCCCAAGCGGCGTATGGTGTAGGGTACCAGACCTCCAGCCTCAATGATGCTCAGGATGAACGGCGGAAACGGCGCTGTGGGATAGGTACGGCCAGTACGCAGGTTGGTGATAACGCCACCTTCAAGATCCACACTCAGCCGGTCTCCCTGCTCCGTCTCTTGCACGGCCCCCGGGCACTCCACGATAGGCAGGCCAGTGTTGATGGCGTTGCGGTAGAAGATACGGGCGAAACTACTGGCTACGACACAGGTCACTCCCGAGGCCTTAATGGCGATCGGAGCGTGCTCCCTCGAGGACCCGCACCCGAAATTCCCCCCGGCAACGATCAAGTCTCCTGGCTGCACTCGACTGGGAAACTCGGGCGTTATCCCCTCCATGCAGTGGCACGCCAGCTCCTCGGGTGCCGAGACATTCAGATAGCGAGCCGGGATGATGACGTCAGTGTCCACATTGTCGCCGTACTTCCAGACAGAGCCTGCCATGTTGTCTATAGTAACACCCCCTGCGGTCCTGTGATACGGCCCTTCACGGCGGACGATGCCGCAACCGCCGGCCCAGACAGGTATACTTCGCTCTCCTCGTGCCCCATGCGGCCACGGAAGTTGCGATTTGTGGTGCTCACAGCGCGCTCACCAGCAGCGAGCACACCCATGTGGCCGCCCAGACACGGCCCACACGTAGGAGTGCTGACCACAGCCCCTGCTTCCACGAAGACCTCAACAAGACCCTCGCGCAGCGCGTCCAGATAGACCTTCTGGCTCCCCGGGATGACGATGCACCGCACGTCTGGATGAA
Source organism: uncultured Anaerolineales bacterium (assembly GCA_964577995.1). Classification (GTDB taxonomy): domain Bacteria; phylum Chloroflexota; class Anaerolineae; order UBA7937; family B3-Chlor; genus JAUVXJ01. The sequence goes on along the minus strand of CAZOBP010000066.1, from coordinate 3,459 downwards.
CCTGACGCCCTCGCAGCACCTCCGCCGCCACTCGCAGGTCCTCCAGACGGCCATTGGTGCAAGACCCGATCACTACCTGGTCGATCGGCACGTCGCCAACGTCGCTCACCGAGCGGGCGTTGTCCGGCGAATAGGGTAAGCTGACCTGGAGCTCGACCTCTCCAGCGTCGATCTCCAGCACCTCCCCGTATCCGGCCCCGGGATCAGGTTCGTAGTACCTGCATGGCCGCCTGGCTCGAGAGACCACGTAAGCGCGGGTCTTCTCGTCCGGCGTGAAAAGACCCACCTTGGCGCCCGCCTCGATGGCCATGTTGGCCATGGTCAAACGGCCAGCCATGGACAGCCCTTCGATAGTTTCGCCCGCGAACTCGATGGCCTTGTAGAGCGCCCCACTGACGCCCAGCTTGCCAATGGTGAACAGGATCAGATCCTTTCCGCCCACCCAGGGACGCAGTTGACTATGGTAGACGATGCGTATCGTCTCCGGTACCTTCATCCACGTCTCGCCCGTGGCCATGGCCACTGCGATGTCCGTAGATCCCATCCCGGTGGCGAAAGCGCCCAAGGCACCGTAGGTGCACGTGTGCGAATCAGCCCCCACTACTACGTCGCCAGATACCACGAGCCCCTGTTCGGGAAGCAACACGTGTTCGATACCCATTCGACCCACGTCGTAGTAGTTGGGCAGCCCCTGGGCGCGCGCGAACTCCCGCATCGTGCGGCACTGCTCGGCGGACTTGATGTCCTTGTTGGGGACGAAATGATCGGCCACCAGTACGATCCTGTCCCGATCGAAGACCTTATCCGCCCCCAGTCTGCCGAACTCGCCGATGGCGATGGGCGCCGTGATATCGTTGGCCAGGACGACGTCTACCGCGACCCCCACCAGTTCGCCAGGCCACACCTCACGCCGAGACCGGGCATCGTCCCCAGCGTCCGTCAGGTGGTCGGCTATGATCTTCTCCGCCAGAGTGTGGGAAGTCCGTCTCCCTCCCATCGTCACTGGACGTCGAAGTCTGGGCCTGGAGCAGCCTCGTCCAGCGATTCCCCATCTTCCGGCAAGGAAGCCCCATCCCACTTGAGCGCCCATCCCCTGGGTTCGGCGAAGCCTTCCCCCGTCGCACCGCTGTTGGCCAGCACGCGGTCCGCCCACCTGCTCTCTCTCCGCTCTCCATCAGACTTGTTCCCACTTCGAGTATCCATCCGTGTCTAACCCCCTTCTCATCTCCACTGAGAATCTATGAACCTGATGTGTTGTCCCCATGACCACCGACGCATCGCTATCTCCGAGCCTCGCGGCGGGCAGCGATGAGCCGGTTCAGTGCGTAGATGTACGCCTTGGCACTCGCCACCACGATGTCCGTGTCCGCCCCACGGCCGCTGAACACCACCCGCTCCGTGCCATCAACGGGTTCTTCGGCCTGTATCCGCACAGTCACTCGTCCCACAGCGTCTATCCCCTCGGTCACGCCCTGGATGGAGAACTCCACAAGCTCGTTTCGCTCGCCTATCACCCGATTGATGGCCCGGTACGCAGCATCCACAGGACCAGCCCCATGGTCAGCGTCGCAGAGGACTTGCCCATTAGGCCCTCTGATGCGCACCGTCGCCGTAGGTATGCTGTGGTTGCCACAGCTCACCTGGATGTGGTCGAGTTGGAATGTCTCGTCGAAGTACACCTGGACCTCATCGGCGACAATGGCCTCCAGGTCACGCGTGTCCACCGCCTTCTTCTTGTCGGCCACACGGAGGAAGCGCCGATAGACCTTCTCGAACTGCTCGTCATCCAGAGTGTGGCCCAGTTCCTGCAAACGATGCCGCAGTCCGTGTCGCCCCGATCGCGCCGACAACATGATCACAGACTCGGGGGCACCGACGTCCTGGGGATTGATGATCTCATAGGTGGCGCGCTCCTTGAGCACGCCGTCCTGGTGTATCCCAGAGGAGTGCGCGAAGGCGTTGGCCCCGACAATGGCCTTGTTGGGCTGCACCGCGATGCCCATTAACTGGCTGACCAGCCGACTCATGGGATACAGTCGCCGTGCTTCGATCCGCGTGTCCAGCTCGAACAGGTGGCGACGTGTCCTGAGCGCCATCACCACTTCCTCGAGCGAGGAGTTTCCTGCCCGCTCGCCGACTCCGTTCACCGTGACTTCCGCCTGACGTGCTCCGTTCCGCACCCCTTCCAGCGTGTTGGCTGTGGCCATTCCCAGATCATTGTGGCAGTGGACGGAGATCACCGCGCGATCGATGTTGGCCACCTTCTCCCTGATGCCCCTGATCAGGGCACCGAATTCACCCGGAGTAGTGTATCCAGTCGTGTCCGGGATGTTGACTACGGTCGCACCCGCGTCGATGACCGCCTCCAACACTTGGTACAGGTAAGACGGATCGGCACGACCCGCGTCTTCGGTGAAGTACTGCACGTCCTCCACATATCTCTTGGCATACTTGACCGCATCCACACCCCATTGCAGCGCCTCCTCACGGCTCGTGCGCAGCTTGCGCTCGATGTGCAGATCTGACACTCCGAGCCCGGTATGGATGCGAGGACGGGCGGCCTTCTTCAAGGACTCTGCAGCTGCATCGATGTCCTCCCGGTTGGCACGAGTGAGCCCGCAGATCGTGCAGTTGCGGATCTCCTCCGAGATCCTCTCCACCGCCCGGAAGTCCCCGGGTGAGGAGATGGGGAAACCGGCTTCTATGACGTCCACACCCAACTGCTCCAATCCACGCGCGATCTCTACTTTCTCGTCAACGTTCAGCGCCGCCCCAGGTGACTGCTCCCCATCTCGCAGCGTCGTGTCAAAGACAACAACGTAATCGTTGCCACTAATGTCACTCTCGTCCATGGTGATTGGTCTCCCTCCGCACAACCCTGGCGTGCCCACTCAGGGCCGGAGGGCGCGCACTTGGGCACCCGCCTGCCACATCTCCGACTCCCTCATCTCCCGCAGCTCCTCCTCCAACTTCTCTCTGTAGTCTGCAGAACTGTTCGCTTGCAGGACGATTTGTGTCTCCGTGCCTGCTACCACGCTCCCGTACAGTTCATCGAACACTGGCGCCACAGCCTCTCGGAATCTGTGCCTCCAATCCAGCGCTCCCCTCTGAGCTGTGGTGCTCGTGTTGGCGTACATCCAGTCCATGCCGTTCTCGCCGACCAGCCTGATCAGACTCTGTGTCAACTCCTCGACTGTCTCGTTGAAGGCCTCGCTCGGGCTGTGTCCATGGGCACGCAGCACCTCGTACTGCGCCTCCATGACCCCCGCCAGTGCGCCCATCAGCACTCCCCTCTCCCCGGTGAGGTCGCTGTACACCTCTCCCTCGAACGTAGTGGGGAAGAGATAGCCCGAGCCGATGCCTATGCCGACGGCCAGAGTACGTTCCAGTGCTCGACCCGTGTGGTCCTGGTGCACAGCATAGCTACTGTTGATGCCGGTGCCGGCCAGGAAGTTGGCC
>CAZOBP010000065.1:0-13929 GCA_964577995.1 uncultured Anaerolineales bacterium | reverse complement strand
AGTCCAAGCCGAGTCCCGATCCGGTCGAGACCGGCACCGGAGGTCTTCGCGCATCCCCTGGGTGCCGCCTCTCACGACTTCTCGCCACGCCCCTAGAATACACCTGCCTGCCCTAGCTAGGCCCGTGAACCACCCAGGTACGCCTCCTGGACCCGTTCATCGGCCAGCAACTCGTCAGATCGGCCTTCCAGCACCACCTTCCCGGTTTCCAGGACGTAGCCCCGATCCGCCAGTTTGAGAGCAGCCCTTGCATTCTGCTCCACCAATAAGATGGTAGTTCCGTGCTCTCGTAGCTCACCGGCGACTCTGAAGATCTCCCTGACCAGCAGCGGGGCCAATCCCAGAGAAGGCTCATCGAGCAAGAGTATCTTGGGCTTGGCCATCAATCCGCGCCCCAGAGCCAGCATCTGCTGCTCCCCTCCGGAAAGGGTGCCCCCCAGCTGTCTCTGCCTACCCTTCAAGATCGGAAACACCTCGAACACGAAATCAAGGTCCTTCTGGATCGCCTCCTTGGGCTCTCTTCCGTGCCGAAGGTAGGCGCCCAGCAGCAGATTGTCCAGCACGTTGAGGGTAGAGAACACCTGACGTCTCTCAGGCACCTGACTGATCCCCAGCCGCACTATCTTGTCAGGAGATAGTCTGGTGATCGACTGGCTGTCCAAGAGGAGTTCACCCCCGCTGGCATGAAGCAGTCCCGAGATGGTATTCAGCAAGGTAGTCTTCCCGGCTCCGTTTGCACCTATGACCGTCACTATCTCTCCTCGATCGACTGCCAGGGAAACATCCTTCAAAGCACGGATGTTGCCGTAGTAGGTGTTGACATCCCTCACTTCCAGCAACATCCTGCACCCCTCAAAACCAATAGACTAGACATCCTCTGTACCCAGGTAGGCGGCGATCACCTTCGGATCACTCTGTACTTCCTCCGGGGAGCCCTCCGCAATCTTCTCGCCGTAGTCGAGAACGATGATGCGATCTGCGATGCCCATCACAAAGCCCATGTCGTGCTCCACCAGCAGGATGGAAATCCCTCCGTCGCGTATCCGGCGAACAAGCCTGTCCAATTCGAGCTTCTCCGTCATGTTGAGGCCCGCCCCAGGCTCGTCGAGCATCAACAGCCTGGGCTCCGTGGCTAGGGCACGCGCGATCTCCAGCAGGCGCTGGCTGCCAAACGGCAGACTGCCCGCATTCAGGTCTGCGCTGGCGGCCAACCCCACGAAGGACAGATATTCCATGGCCTTGCCACCGATGTCCTTCTCCTCACGCCTTCCCCCCGGAAGTCGCAGCGCAGCACTCAGCATGCCGTACCCACTGCGAGGGTGTCGCCCCACCATCACGTTTTCCAGGACCGTCATGTTGGAAAAGATCTGTAGATTCTGGAAGGTTCTCGAAAGCCCCAACCCGGCGATCACATGAGGCTTCAGGCCATTGAGTACCTGACTCCCGAATCTCATCTCTCCTGCCGTCGCAGGCAGCACGCCGGAGATGAGATTGAAGATGGTGGTCTTACCTGCGCCGTTGGGGCCGATGATCGAGAATACCTCACCGTCACAGACTCCGAAGGACACGTCGTCCACAGCCAAAAGGCCGCCGAAGTCTTTCCTCAGATTCTCGACCTCCAGAATCGACCGCTCAGCCACCTCTGCTCCCAATTGAACAACACCCCCGTAGACCGATGTGACCTGCTCAGATCAACCTGCCTGGCCTACCTGCGCTTCCACCCCCTTCTCTCCTCCCTTGCCAAGACCGACACGGTCACGCAGCCAGTCGAAAGCTCTAACACCACCAAAACTCAGTCCCTCTGGGACGAAGATCATGACCAGGATCAGTATGATGCCGTAGGCGATGAGTTCATGCTCACCGCCGGCCCCTCGAAGAAGTTGGTGCATCCTGGCGCGCAGGGCTTCCTTGATCACGAAGAAAAAGCTGACCCCCAATGCCGCACCCCAGATACTTGCCATCCCCCCCACGGCAGACATGCACACCAACTCCACGGAGGCCACGAAGCCGAAGGGACCAGGAGAAACAATCGCCTGGAAGTGAGCGTACAGGCTTCCCGCCAGGCTAGCCATCATGGCACTGAGCACGAGGACCTGGACTCGATACTTGTCAGTGTCCACACCCATGGTATTGGCCGCAAGCTCGCTGGTATGGATAGCTCGCAACCCGCGCCCCACCCGGGAGTTGATCACGTTGAAGCCAATGATGATCACGATGATAGCCGCGCCCCAAACCAGCCAGTAGTATCTATCCACAGGCCAGAACGTGAACTCGCCACCGATGCTCAAACGAGGTATCCCGGCCAAACCATCATGGCCCCCCGTGATGTCCTTCCCCTCACGGAAGATGGTGTACATCACGACACCGAGGCCCAGGGTGGCCATGGCCAGATAGTTGCCTCGCAACCGGAGGATAGGCCTCCCAATGACGTAGGCGAAACAGCCCGTCACCAGCATCGCCACCGCGATCGCAAACCAGGGCCACCACCAGGTGTCCGCTATGCCCGGCAGTAGACCATGCCTCGTAGCCATGGTAGACATGATCCCCGACACGTAGGCCCCGATGCCATAGAAGGCAGCTTGGCCCAACGAGATCTGCCCGGCATATCCCATCAACAGATTCAGACCTACGACCACAATGGTCAGGATGCCGATGCGGATCAGTGTATCGAAAGTCACCGTCCCGCTGGTGAAGTCCCTGAAGCGAAAGCCAAACGGTTGGATGCTCTCAACCAGTCCGAAAACCACAACGATCGCGATGAGCACGCCGAAACCGATGGCATGGGAGTACCTGGACCAGCCTTTGTCCTCAGACATGAAGACACCCCCTAGGACTCCTCAACACCTCGCTCCCCTCCACCGATCAGCCCTTGGGGCCTGAGAAGCAAGATCAAGATCAGGATGACGAACGCTATCACGTCCTTGTAGCCGTACAACCCGGTGACTCCGGTGCCCACGTTTTCTGCCACCCCCAATATCAACCCACCCAGCACGGCTCCCAGGGGACTGACCATGCCGGCCATGATGGCGGCCACGAAACCCTTGAGCCCGAAAGCCAGTCCCATGTCGTACTGAGGCCGGATCACGGGCCCGAACACCACTCCCCCGATGGCACCAACCGCAGCCGCCAGACCGAAGGCAAGAAGCGACATGCGACTCGGACTGATACCCATCAATTCTGCCGCCCGCCGGTTGACCGCGCAAGCTCGCAACGCCTTGCCCAGAATAGTGCGCTCGAAGAAGTAGAGCAGAGCACCGAGGACCAACGCCACCGTCCCCCAAATCCACAAGCTCTGAGCACCAAGCGTTAGTCCGAAAGGTCTGAAAATGTGATCCATCTGCTGCAAGTTGCTGAAGGCCGGCACGATCTTGGCCTGCGTTCCCCAGATGATAAGCGCTGTGGCTCGGATGGCAATCGTGGCCCCGATGGTGATGATGATCAACGTGACCACGCTCGCGCCGCGAGCCGGATAGATGGCCCCCCTCTCCAGGAGTATCCCGACAACAGTGACTGTGACTATGGAGGCGATCACGGCCACCGCCAGCTTGAGGACAGGCGGTAGTGGCAGATCAAGCCCATACAGACTCGCGCACATCATCGCGCCTAGCATGACGAACTCACCCTGCGCGAAATTGATCACCCCCGTCACACTGTGAATGACCACAAAACCCAATCCGACGAGGGCGTAGATGCTTCCCCCACGGATGCCATCCATCGTCCACTGCGCAAAGGCCTTGGGGCCGTACCCGTTCTCGTAGGCAAGAAGGAGAACAAACGCCACCAATAGCACTGTGGCAACCGCCGTCAGACCCAGCCTCACAGATCTGGTGCCAAGGTACTTGCTCATGCCTGCTCCCCCTGCTATGGCAAGAAAGGGACTGAGGCCGTGGCCTCAGTCCCCGACCTTGTCTGTCTGTCTACCACTCCTCTTGCGGGAAGGGGACAAACATCTGGCCTTCCACCTCGAACCAGGTGAAGGAGGTGTAGTCCAATCCATAGTGGTCGTCAGGAGCGAGTTTGAAGATTCCTGCCGTACCAGGCCAGTCTGTGATGTTGTTCTCGATATAGTCGCGAACAGCCGCTCGCTGCTCCGCCAGGCTCAACCCCTCGGGCAGAGTCTCCAGCGCCCCGATGACCCAGTACAGAGCATCGTAGGCGTGGCCACCGAAGGTGCTGACCGGTTCGCCCGTGTACTCCTCGTAGGCGTCCTTGAAGTCCATCCAAGTTGCCTTCGCAGGATTGTCAGCGGCTATGTCCTCGGCGATGATCACTGCGCTGCAGGGCATCTCCGCACCCTCCACCGCTTCGCCACCGGCGGTGATGAAGTCCGTCGTGCAAACGCCATGGCCGTGGATGATGGGAATGTCGGGCAGTGCGGTCCGGATCGCGAGGTGGGCATTGGCGGCCCCCGGCGGGATAGCGCCAATCACCACTGCGTCGCACCCCGCAGCCTCTATGGCGGGCACCTGCGGGAACTCGGTGTCTGTACGCTCGAAGGCTCCCTCGAACACGTTCTCCATGCCCGCGCCGGTGAGCGCAGCGGACGAGTTGTTATAGCAGTCCTTGCCGTAGCCGGTGTTCTCGTACATGTAGCACACCGAGCTCACGCCCAAGTCCGTCAGTCGCTCCACCTGCCACTGCGCCACGTCCCCGTTGCTCTGGGCCACCTTGAACACCCAGGGCCGCATCTCACCCGTGTCGGGGTCGGAGATGATCGCCAACGACGACGCCATGGAGATGTACGGCACCTCAGCTTCTGTGGCTACCTCGGCGATGGCCAGGCTGATGGGCGTGACGCTTCCCATGATCAGGGCCACCACCTCGTCCTCGTCAACGTACCTCCGCGCCAGGCTGGCTGCGACATCCGGGTTGCTCTCGGAATCGCCCACGATGATCTCCACCTCGTGGACAACGCCATCCGGGCCCATGATCCCGCCAGACTCCTCCAGCCGTTCCCTCATGATCTCGGCCCAGTTCCGTTGGGGCTCACCCAAGTTGGCTCCTCCCCCGGTGACATCAGGCCCAAACCCGATCTTGTAGGTCGTGCCCACCTCGGGCTCCGGCGGTGGCTCCGGTGTGGCAGTCGCCTCCGCAGGCGGTGGCGGTGTGGTGGGCTCGGGCTCTGCGGCAGGTGCAGCACAACCTGCGACCAACAGCGCCACCAACGTAACCGCTGTGAATGCAGCAAGTATTTTGCTTTTCACTTCTTTTCCTCCTCTACTTCGTACGGCAAGTCGACTCCACTTGCCAGCCCTTTACGCAGAAGGCCACTCAGTAGAACCTAGTTCTTGCCATCACCTCCTTTCCACCCGCTCACAGATCACAACGCAGATCACCGTCACTTGCCCCAACAGCCGCTCGTTGCCAACCCGTGAACTCGCGCGACGGCTGGGATCATCACGCCACGAGTCTGCTTCAGCCGATCACGGGTTGCCCCACGCAGTCCAAGCTAGAAATCAGGTGTCAGGACGATTCTCCTCATCAGAGTCGTGCTGTGTGCCTCTTCGAACACATCCTCGATCTGGCTCATACGTCGTGCCTCCACGAAGGGCTCCAGTTGCACCTTGCCATCGAGAACCATCTTCAAAACCGTAGGATAGTACTCTGGCAGGCAGCCCCAGGTCCCGATGATCTCGGCGTCGAAGGCCATCAGCCTGGACAGCGAGTACTCGTTGACGTTGGTAGAGAACCCAATCCACACCAGCTTGCCCACGAAACCGAGGAGAGCCAGAGCGATATCCTGAGCTGGCTTGGCGCCGGTCATCTCAAAGATCTTCCAGCCCCAGTTCGAAGGCAGCCCGTTCTCCTTGCAGAGGTCTCGGAACTCGTTGCGTATGTCCTTGGGGCCCTTGTCCGTCGAGTTGATCACGTAGTCGGTTCCATACTCCAGAGCCCTCGCCAGCTTGTCCGGGTGGCGCGCAATGCCAATCACGGCTTCTGCGCCCATGGCCTTCAGAATCTGGGGCATGAAGACACCGAGACCCCCGGTCACACCGAGGATGATGCACCTGTCTCCCTTCTGGATGCCCGCACGGATCGCCGCTTGGTAAGGGCTGGTCACTGCATCGGCCACGACGGCCAGCCACTCCAGCGGCATCCCTTTGCGATCCTCCACGGGGCACAGATCCGCCGCCGGAACCGGGATGTGGCTGGAGAAGCCACCATAGATTTCCAGGCTGTTCCCGGGCATCTTCTGCGCCAGACAGCGGTTACCCCGGCCCATGTCGCAGATCGGGCAGTTGCGACACGGCATCACCGCCGGGATGATCACCTCCTTGCCGATCCACTTCTTGTCGCCAGCCACGACCACCCCGCTTATCTCGTGGCCCAACGTGAGCGGCGGCTTGGTCACGGTGGGTACGCCATCGTAGAAGTACCCCAGGTCAGTGTGGCACACTCCACACCCGGCTATCTCCACCAACACCTCATCCGGCTTCAACTCCGGCACAGGTATACTGGTCTTCTCCAGCTTGCCGGGCGTTACTTCCCCCGTCTCCCGATCCTTGGCCGTTGGCTGCACCATCTGCCAGGTCTGGATCTTGTCAGGTACTGCTGTCATCAGTCCTCTACCTCCTCGCTATTGATGGTCTGTCTTGCTCTGCCGTTTCTCTGGCCACCGATTCCGCAGCGAAAAGCGCCGCGCCGAAGGCCCCCATCTCCTGTGGGTGGGGCGCTATCTCCACCTTCACGTTGGCCCGCTCGCTGATGATCTCGGCCACGATGGGGTTGTGCGCCACGACGCCACCACTCATGATCACCCGGCCGGTCAGCCTGTCCATCTCCAGAATGCGCTTGGCCACAGAGTTGAACAACCCCCTGACGATGTCCTCCAGCTTCTCGCCCCCTCTGATCCTGTCCAGAACCTCGGTGGCCGTGAACACCGTACAGAAGCTCCCCAACTCCGTTCCACTACTTGACTGGCGGGCCAAGCCCTCCAGCTCACTCACGGGGACGTCCAGTTTGTACGCCATCTCCTCCAGAAACGCACCGGTGCCCGCCGCGCACTTCCTGTTCATCTTGAAGCTGGTTTTTCTGCCAGAACCATCCAGCTTGACCACTTTATTGTCCTGACCACCGATGTCGATCACCGTGATCTCTTCCGGATAGTAGTGATGACATCCCTTGGAGTGACAACTGATCTCGGTCTTCGTCTGGTGAGCGAAGGAGATACTCCGTCTGCCAAACCCGGTCCCAACGATGAACCTCACCTGGTCCGCGCGAAGGCCAGCGCTCCTCAACGCCTCACCTAGCGCAGTCTCCGCCGACTCCAGAAGATCGGCGCCGGACTTCCGCACGCAACTGCCGAGTATCCTCCGCGTGCCATCTATGATCACGGCCTTGGTCGTGCTGGTCCCGCAATCCAGACCACCAACGTAGGTCCCGTCCAGGTTCGTCCTCCTATCCAGATCTCGCCTCTTCCGTGTCCTCCAACTGCTCGACGAAGGCCTCGATGTTGGTCCTGGTAGTCTCCTCCGAATACATTCTCAGGTCATTCAGGTCGGCGTCTATGGTCAGCGTAGGAATCCCCAGCTCGTTCTGCAATCTCTGGGGCATGCCGTATCGCGAATTCGAGTTGTTGGGGCAAGTCTTCGCGTCATGGAAGATGATCCCGTCGACCTTGTACTCCCTTACCAACCTCTCTATATACGCCTGCTTGGCCGGCTCATTGCGGTTGATGAAGATCTCTGTATACGCCTGCGCCATGCTCTCGAAGGGCCTCTCCTCATCGAAAGCGCTGAAAATCCAGCTATTGCAGTAGGTTGACACCACGACGCAGCTATCCAGCTCGGAGAACTGCTCCGACAGAGCCCGTAGTTTGCCCCAAATGGGCATCCCCTCCCAATAGATGCGGAAGCGCTCGTTCTCCACCGCGGCGACGCCATCCGCCGCTCGCTGCTCTAGCTCCTCCATCAGCGTCGTGTAATAGTCGACGGGTTCCTGGGTCCCTCGCAGGCAGACCGCTGGCCCCATGTGTATGCAGCCATCGAAAAACGTCCACGGCGCGGGCACATTGGTGGCGAGGCCCAGCACGTGTCCCCAGAGGTCGCTGCATTCTCTAGAGAGACGCATCGATTCCCTGAACCTGTCGATGTCGAACTTCTCACCGCTGATCCTCTCCAGAAGAGGTATCAGCTCCCTGATCTGCTGGACCACGTCATCGACGTTCGCCGCTGTGACCTCCTCCATGCCCTTGGGAGGGTTGATGCCTATCACGGGTACGTTGAACTCCCGACCGTAGTATTCGAACCATTCCCTCACATCACGACACTGCTGGGTGTTGTAGGCCAGGACGTCCGGCTTCGGAACGCTCTCGATACCAGGGTAGGCCTGGGACAGAGGAGTCTCACCCTTCAGGTAGCTCCCCACGTCACTCGTGAGATAGGAGCAGATCTCCGGTGAGTAGCCGATGGCGTTGGCTAGCGGTATGTAGTCCGCGGCCACACGCCTGCTGCCGAGCATGGCCCCGTGGTTCTCTGGATAGTGAACCTCGAAGCCAAAGGCCTGGAGCAGTTCAGCCGGTCCCGTGCTGGTGCACCAGGCGATCAGTCCCTCCTCCTCCCCCTTGGCGATACGATCCATCCGGTAGAAGTAGTCCCGCATCACCTCGCCTAGCTGTTTAGCCGCCTGTATCGGCTTGCGCAGCAACTTCCTCTCAGACATCCAGCTCCCCTCGATAACTCTAGTGTAGCGCCTCTGCTACCACCTCAGTGATGTCCATCACTTTCATCCGCTGTTTCCGTTCTCTCGAGAGCTTTGCAGCGGCCAGCTTCAGATTGCTCTTGCAGGTTGGGCAGGCCGACACAATCACCTCGGCCCCCAGGTCCATGGCCTCGGCCACTCTCTTCTCGGCCAGGGCGGAGCTCAACTCACCATCGAAACCCTTGAGCCCCCCACCGCCCCCACAGCACTTGGCCAGGGCGCGATTCAGGCTGAACTCCACCAAGTCCAGACCGGGAATCGCCTGAAGGACGTTGCGCGGCGGCTCGTAGATGCCCATGTGCCTCCCGATGTCACAGGGATCGTGATAGATGACCTTCATGGGGAACTCACCCTGAAAGCGAAGTTCGCCGTCGGAGATCAGGCGATCCATGTACTCGACGGCGTGCAGCACCGCCACGTCGAATCCCGAGTGTTCGCGGTATAGATCTCTCAGCGTCCTGTGGCATCCGGCGCAAGTGGTGACTATCAGTTCCGGGCTCAACTCCGAGAAGACCGCCATGTTCTTTTCCATACACTCCTGGAAGGCATCTTCCGCACCGATGAGATGAGCGACGTAGCCACAACAGACCTCCTTCTCCCCCAGCACAGAGTAGTTGACCCCCACCTCGTCCATGAACTCCATCATGCTGGGAACGATGTACAGGTCCTGGTATGAGCCGGTGCAGCCCAAGTACAGGAGCACGTCCACCGGCCCCGCGACCACGGCTTTCTCCTCGTAGCCGGAGGGATAGGTCTCCGTTCTATTTGCCGCTTGCTCTCCAAGCGGGTTCCCATGCTCCTTCAGACTGTCCAGCATGGGCTGGAAGACCTGGGGCAGATAGCCAGCCTCCACCAATCTCTGCCTGGCTCCGCCGACGATGCCAGCGACATCAACACTCGCGGGACAGACTGCCTGACAGTTCAGACAAGTGGTACACTGGTAGAAGCTCGCTGCCAGTGCCTCCGAGGGCTCCACAGCACCCGTCATCAGGTTGTACGCCAGGATGACGTGACCTCTTGCATTGCGTGACTCCAGAATCGTCTCGCCGAAGATGGGACAACCCAGCCGGCAGAATCCACACTGAATGCAAGCCATGATCTCGCTGTCCACCTCCGACCCGAAGCTCTCCACCTCCTCCGGTCGCTCCACCAGAGCCTCGAATGCGAAGTAATCGTAGATGTCCTTCACCTCATCGTCCAGGCCCATCTTCGCCGGGTTCAGGATGCCATTCGGGTCGAGGGCCTTCTTGATGCTCCGCATCACATCCTGCCCCGTGCCAAGTTCCTCAACCATGAAGGGTGCCTTGGCCATACCGGTACCGTGCTCCGCAGTGAGGGTGCCCTCCAACCTCATGGTGAGTTCAATGAAGTCCTGGGCGATCCCTCTGACCTTCTCCCAGTGGTCGGGTTTTCTGGGGTCCGCCATGATCACAGCATGGATGTTGCCATCACCCACGTGGCCGAAGCTGGCGATGCGTACACCGTGCTTCCGCCCAACCTCCTGCACCCCCTTGATCACGTCCGGGATCCTGCTGATCCGGACTCCGAAATCCTCAACTATGGGCACGAGGCGCTCGCCCCTGACGGCCTTCCCGAGGGCGCCTGTCAGCCCCGATCGCGCCGCCCAGATCTTGGCCATCTCTTGAGCATCGTCGCTCCACTCCATACCGATCTGCCCATGCCTGCCAGCGATCTCTCCTATCTGCTCTAACTGTTCATGGACAACAGACGTCTGCCCGTCCAGCTCCATGAACAGCATGCACTTGACGTCGTCGGGGATCTCCAGGCCCATGACCTCCTTGACCACGCCCAGAGCCACTCCATCCAGTACTTCGCACTTGGCGAGGGGAATCCCCTCCGTGAGCATCTCGGTGACGGCATCGCCGGCATCCTCCAGCGCCTTGAACCGGATGGTGACGAAAGCCACGTATTCAGGCTTGGGCAAGATTCTGGCCGTAATCTCGGTCACTACGCCCAGTGTACCTTCAGAGCCGAGGAACAGATGAGTCAAATCGAAGCCAGCGGAACTCTTGGGAACAGTGGTGCCCGTCCTCAGCACGCGACCGTCGGCCAGCACCACCTCCAACCCCATCACCCAATCCTTGGTGCCGCCATACTTGACCGCCCGCTCGCCGCTGGCGTTGGTGGCCACGCTGCCCCCCAGGGAGGCCAAAGCATGACTACTGGGGTCGGGCGGATAGAAGTGAGTGGGGGCCAGGGCCGCATTCAGGTTGTCGAGAATCACCCCGGGCTCCGCCACCACGTACCCATCCTCCCGATTGATCTCCCTGATGTTTTTCATCTGCGAGAGGTCCAGGACGATGCCTCCCTTTGGTGCCAGCGCAGCCCCGGTCACGCTGGTGCCCGAGCCCCTCGGAGTAACCGGTATCTTCTCCTCATTGGCGAGGGCCAAAATCCCGGACACCTCGTCTGTGGAACGGGCGAAGACGATAACCTCCGGTACGCCTACGTGGACCGACATGTCGCGAGAGTAACACATCAGTTCAACCGGGTCGGTCCTCACATTCTCCTCGCCCACGATCTGCTGAAGCTCCTCGACGTACTCCACTCTCCCGCCTCCTAAAGCCTGAAAAGAATCAAGCGACCAGGAAGTCACCGTCTACACAGATCAATTCACCGTTGACGAAACTGGCAATGTCCGAGGCCTAAAGCATAACCGCCCCCACAACATCGTCGGGTTCAGTCACCCGACCTTGGGGGACGGCACTCAAGCACTCTCGCGCGCGGACTGCATCGTTCCAGACGGGTCTGCTGAACCCTCTGCCCGTCAATCCAGGTCCTATCGCGTTGACGTTGGTGCTGCGCGCGGCCCACTCGGCCGAAATCCTCTACGGTGGCCTGACCAATGCCGCCGCCGCCGATAACGATGGCTACCTTGCCCTCCAGACTACACTGCATGTCTGAGTCCAAGCTTCCTCCGCGTAGACGATGGATACGAGCGCGCTTCCGTGGATGGCCACGCACCGTTGCCGAGGTGGTCATGGAATAACTCGCCCGCCAGTTGAAGCCGGCACCGCTGCCTGGCTACCCCGGGTCTTACTGGAGGTAACGCTCCCTCAACACACGGTGCAAGATCTTGCCCGTGGCCGTCCTGGGCATCTCCTCGGGCTTGATGATATCGACGCTCTTCGGCCTCCTGTAGCCCGCGAGCTTTCCTCGAGTGAACTCGATGATCTCATCTTCGGTCGGCGACTTGTCAGGGTCTTTGGGCACGACCACGGCCTTCACCGCCTCGCCCCACTTCTCGTCAGGGACGCCGATCACCGCCACGTCCAGCACGCCAGAATGCGAGCCCACGACTGACTCCACGTCGGAAGGATAGACCTTCTCGCCGCCCGTGATGATCATGTTGTCCTTCCGGTCCACGATGTAGTAGTACCCTTCCTCATCCATCCTGGCCATATCACCGGCCGTGAAGTATTCGCCCCGGAAGGAACTAGCCTTCTTCTCCGGCATCTTCCAGTACTCATCGAACATCATGGGACCCCGAGAATACAGCTCCCCGACTTCACCCTGAGGAACTGGGTTGCCATTCTCATCCAGTAGCTTGACTCTATCACTGCCGATGCACTCCTTACCGATGGATCCCAGCTTCCTCAGTTGATCGCGCGGTCGCAGCAGGGTGACCAGACCAGCCTCCGTGGACCCGTACGCCTCAAACAGCTTGGCGTTGGAGAACATCTCCATGATGCCCAGCTTCGTCTCTTTGCGAGCTGGCGCGGAGGAAATCAGCAGTTGGCGGATGCAGCTCAGGTCATGCTTTGTCCGCACCTCCTCCGGGAGGTTGAGCATCATGATGTAGTGGGTTGGCACCAGGGAAGTGAAGGTGATTTTCTCGCGAGCGATGATCTCGAGCAGCTCTGTAGGGTCGTAGTTGCGCGCTCGATGGATGTACACCCCTCCGCCTACGTAGCTGAACACGAAGGAATAGAAGGTGGAGTTAACGTGACAGAGGGGCATGACGATCATGCCGATATCATCGGAACCGAAACTGTGTTCGACTTCGTTTATGAGATAGAACCCAGTGTAAGACTCGTGGGACCGGATGACACCCTTCGGGCGACCGGTAGTCCCGGAAGTGTAGAGGTGAACCCAGGCGTCCTGTGGCACAACCTTCACATCTGCCTGCTCGGACGACGCCCCTTCGATGATCGTCTCATAGTTCACATAGCCATCGGGCGTCTTCCCCTCGTCGCCCACGAGAATGAACCGGCCGGCGTCCACCTGCTGAAAATTCCCCCGCACTGCGTCGACCCCTTGGAGGAATTCCTCGCTGCAAATGAAGGCCTTGGAATCCGAATCGTTGACAGCGTAGTCGATTTCGGGCCCCACCCATCTGAAGTTGATGGGCACCACGACCACCCCCGCCTTGGCGGCTGCCAGATAGATCTCCATGTACTCCACCACGTTGTAGAGCAGCACTGCGATCCTGTCGCCTTTCTCGAGACCCATGTCGAGCCACGCATTGGCCAACCGGCAGCCCCTCTCATCATACTCCTTGAACGACAATTCGCTGAAGCCGCCCTTCACCGCCAGCCCCTTCACAGCCATCTTGTCGCCGAACTTGTCAGCGTTGACTCTCATGATCTCGCCAATGTTCAGCCAGATCGCCATCTCTCCTCCCTAGGCTTCACTTCGTACGTTGAGCCTCTTCCGTCAAGCATCGTTATTATAGCACGGCGTGCGTATGTTGTCAAGTATTGATGGACGAAAGACTTGGGTCTAGGCCGATTGTGGAACTCTCCGAATCTGAGGAACCACCCGAGACCTGTGCTCTCTCACAGGTCTTGACGGTTGCTCGTCGCACCGGTGATTCAGTGAGCACGAGCCACAAACGGCTCATGTCTTTTCCTCTCGGTACCCTAACTTCACGAGAGAGGGGAAGTTCACACCCCTCGCCGGGGTGTGAACTTCCCTACAACGTAAGTACCGCCGGCTCCATCGACCAAGAGCCAGTCCTGTGCCGAATCAGGTTCTCAGACCTGACGTCTCCAGCTGGGCCTACTGCTCCTGAGGCTTGGCCAATACCTCGGCCATGAACTCGTCGTTCACCAACCGGGCCTCATCGATCAGTTGACGGTATCTGATGAAGTCGATCCTGTCCTTGCCGGTGATCTTCTTGGTATTGAAGGCGTGGAAGCCCAAGAAGGCCTCACTGGACATATTGGCCGCCAGCCAGTGGCGATAGTACAGCTTGCCCTGATCCCA
>CAZOBP010000064.1:0-14354 GCA_964577995.1 uncultured Anaerolineales bacterium | reverse complement strand
CAGGGAATGGCAGATGTACGAGGAGTTGAAGGGGCCATAGTGACCGCAGGGAGCACGTCAAAACCCGGGTCGACGTCTAGGTGCCGTCCGGACAAGGGTAAGGATCTCTTAAGGGGCAGGTGGCAGATCATGCTCCTCGGCTTGCTGATCGCTGCCCAGGCGGCGGTGAACTGGGCCTGGTTGTCCACGAACGTGGTCATCCTGGGCTGGGATAGGCCCCGGCACCTGATCGAGAGCCTGGTCTACAACGATCTGTTGGAGCAGGTGACACTGCGCTCCACGTTCGAGGCCTGGACCCACAGTGGTTACTACCCGCCGTTGTTCCACTGGGCCATGGTGGCCTTCTACAAGGCTTTGGGCATCTCCATGGATGTGGCGGCCTCTGTGAATTCGCTCTTCCTCATTGTCCTGCTTCTCGCGGCCTATGGGGTCGGCCGGCACATCGGCGGCAAGGGGGTTGGCCTGCTCACTGCCTTCATCACTTCCACACTGCCCATGATCTTCGGCATGTCCCGCTACACCTACATCGAGTTCTCTCTGACGGCCATGGTAGCTCTGAGTTTCTGGCTGCTACTGTCGAGCCAGGGGTTCAGTCACAGGGCCTACAGCCTGCTGTTTGGGTTGAGCGCGGGGCTGGGGCTGTTGACCAAATGGACCTATTCGCTTTTCGTCTTCCCCGCGCTGCTGGTCGTCGTCTTGAGGTCGGGGCTTCTGTCCGAGGCGAGGAAGGGCCTACGTTCGTTGCGCGTGGATGCCAGGTGGCTGTTGGTTTCCGCCGCGTCAGCCGCAGGCTTGACCATCATCTGGTACCTGCCCAACGCGGACCGCGTGGCCGAGTTGCCGCTAGGCCATATTCTGCTGCCCCTCTCCTGGTGCCTTCTGGGCGGGCTGATCTACCTGCTCAGGCAGACGGGGAGCAGGGGCTGGAACTTGTCAGGGAGCCTGTGGCTTGCCGCCGTTGTGGCCGGATCGTGGTATCTGCCCAGGATCGACTTCATTAACCATACGTTTCTCATCGCCTGGGGCAGGCCGGAGCGTCAGAGCTGGGCCTTTGGCTACTATCTGGATCATCTCATCAACGAACAACTCTCACTCGTATACATGGTGGTGTTGGCGTTGGTGAGTGCCGGCCTGCTGGCGTTGGCCTGGAGAACCCTCAAACGCGGCGTCGTGTGGCAGCGAGTGCTAGGCAGCAACTTCTTGCTGTTCATCTTGTGGGTCGTCGTGCCCTACGTGGTGTTCTCCTTTCGTCCAAGCTCCAAGCATTCTCGCTTCATCATGCCCATCCTCCCTGCGTTGGGAGTGGTGATGGCTTATGGGCTGTCCAGGCTCCGCTTGACCAGGCTGCGCCTGGCGATTGTGGCGCTGGTGGCTCTGCTCGGTACGGGGCAGTGGCTGGCCCTCTCCTTCGATGGTCTGTACTGGTTGCGCGAGGCCGCCGACGTGGGGCCGGTGAACGTCTTTGCCCACATGTTCCAGAACCAGTTACCAAACTGGGGTGACACCGATAGTGGGTACTGGGTGGTCCCGGAGATCCTGCAATATCTATCAGAGCAGGCCGAGGCCCGGGGACGGTCTGTGGAGTTGGGCCTTCTGGTCAATACTCGACAGGTGCACGACGAGCACTTCCTGTACGCCATCTACACGGACTTCCCGGAGGTGACGCTGCGGGAGTTGGCGCAGAACTGGACGGGCAGGCCAGTGTATCCCCAGTTGTTCGAGGTGGACTACGTAGCGGTGCCTTCCGCCAATCCGGAGCACAAACTCGATGCGGCGTCGCTGGAGGTCGTGGAGACGGTCCTCGAGCGCCCGCCGACGCTCTTCCAGGAAGCTTTCGAGGTGGTGCAAGAGTATCCGCTCCCCAACGGCAGCATCATCTATCTCTATGAGAAGCAGTATCCGTTGCTAGAGGGGTACGAGGCGGAGCAATACGAGGCCCTGGCAGAGGGACTGGACGTCTATCTGGGAGATAGCGATGCTTTGCTGCTCCATCCGAGCCAGCAGGTGGCGTTGCTGGGCCGGTACTATGAGGGGCGCGTGGACCTGGTCCTGCTTCCAGAGATGGAGGGTATGGACCCATCTTCCCTGATCCAGCTAGCGGAAGAGGCAGTCGCCGAACGCGAGCGGATAGCCACCGTCTTGGAGGCGGGTCAGGGTGAGGACGCCCGGTCCGTGCTGGGGCCCTGGCTGAGTGAGAACTGTTTCCCCGCCTTGGATGCCTGGTATGGACCTGCCCTGCTGAGTCTGTACACATGTCCGGCCGAGTCGCTCACTGGCGAGGCGAGCCGGACGGTGGAGGCTGATTTCGGTGGACAGGTCACCCTGCTGCGTCAGAGCGCTCTTCCCCAGAGTATCGAGGCCGGTGAGATCTTGCCGGTGACCCTGGTCTGGGAGGCCGGTGTCAGAATCTCCGAGAGCTACAAGGTCTTCGTGCATTTGATGGACGCGAAGGGTAACGTGGTGGCACAGCAAGACAGCGAGCCGGTGGGTGGATGGAGGCCGACGACCGACTGGCGTGCGGGGGAATTGATCGAGGACTATCACGGGGTGGTGACCACGCCCAGCATGATCGCGGGAGAGTACGAGTTGGTGGTGGGTCTGTACGACGGCGAGGGGCAGCGTCTCCCGGTGACGGATCAGGAAGGACACGCCGTCGGCGACAGGGTGTCTCTGGGGAGAATCCAGGTTGATGTTACCTATAACCTTATGGGGACAGCGGCCGCTGCCGCGACAACGAACTACGAAGAGGCTGACGATGAGTGATGGACTGGCGTAGGAAGGCGAGCGACCCAAGATTGTTGGCCGCTGTGGTATGGACGGCCATTCTGCTGTACGTCGTGGTTTTCAGTTTCTTGACGGTGCTGAAGCACGAGGCTTTTGAGACCACGGCCTTCGACCTGGGGAACATGGATCAGGCGGTGTGGAACAGCCTGCGCGGCAGGCTTCTCCCCTTCACCAACTGGGGAGAGGAAGGCACTCGACTGGCCTACCACGTGGATCTGATCCTGATCCTGATCTCGCCTCTGTACCTGGTCTACAGCGATCCGCGCACGCTTCTGGTGTTGCAGACGGTGGTGGTGGCCCTCGGTGCGTGGCCGATCTACCTGCTGGCGCGCGAGCGGTTGGGGACGAACCCGGCTGTCCTCGTCTTCCCGTTGTCCTACCTTCTCTACCCCGCCCTCGAAGCGGCCAACATGTTCGATTTCCATCCTACCACGTTGGTTGCTGGGCTCTTTCCGTTTGCCTTCTACTTCCTGGAGAAGAGGCGATACGCACTCTTCTTCCTGTTGGCAGTGCTGGTCATGTGCTGCAAGGAAGAAATGCCGTTGTTGGTGGCGATGCTGGGGCTCTACGCCTTGCTCCTACAGCGGAACTGGCGGGTGGGTTCGGCGGCCATCGCCCTGGGGATGGTGTGGTTTGTCGTCGCCGTCTACGTGATCATCCCCCACTTCAACCCGGAGGGTCACTCTCCGTATCTGGGGTCTTACAGCCACCTGGGAGAGGGTCCGATGGGAATCCTCAAGACTGCGCTCACCGACCCCATGGCCATCGTGCGGACGCTATTCACGAGGGAGAAGCTGGTCTACCTGCGGGATCTGTTCACCCCGGTGGGCTTTCTCTGCCTGTTCGGCCCACAAGTGCTGCTCCTATGCCTTCCCACGTTGGGCATTATCCTGCTGAGCAGCGATCCTCAGGTGTACACGCTGGAGAAGTTCCACTACGCATCCCCTCTCGTCCCGGTGGTAGTCCTTTCCGCTGTGTATGGTACGGCCTTCCTGAGTCGCAAGCTGTCCGCCAAATGGCATGTTCCCGGCAAGAGGTCGCTGTACTTCATCTCTGGCTTCGTGCTCTTGTGCACGCTCCTCTACCACGGGGCCAGGGGGTTCACACCGGTGGGTGGCAACTTCGCGCTGCCAACGGTGACGGACCACGACCGGCTGGCGAAGGAGTTTTTCGCGCTGGTGCCTCAGGAAGCCGTCGTGTCGGCTCAATCCAGACTGAACCCGCACCTCAGCCAGCGCGAGAAGATCTACATGTTTCCTCGCGTGGAGGATGCAGAGTACGTGTTCTTCGACGTGACGGCCGATTCGTGGCCCATTCACCCCAACGACCAGTATCGACTGTATCGTGCTCTGATCACCGAGGAAGGCTTTGGGGTGCTGGCGGCCGGGGACGGGTATATACTTCTACACCGAGAGCCGGGCATCGGCGATGAGTTGTCTGATGAGTTCTACTCTTTCGCCCGGCGCGAGGAGCCAGAGATCGAGTACCCAGCGCAGATCGAGTTCGGCGACGTTCTTCGGTTGCTGGGTTTCAGCCTGGCGCGAGACGGCGACACGACCAGTGTGTCCCTCTATTGGATAGCCCTCCGCCCGCTGGACCGGGACTACCGCATCTACCCCTTCTTCTACGACGACGCAGGGAGAATCATTGAGGACACGAGCCTGCGTCCCATGACCACCGCCATCTGGTATCCCACCGGCCTCTGGAAACCGGGGGAGATCGTTTGGATGCAGACACTCCCCTGGGACGTGGGGTCCGAGTTCCACGTCGCGTTGGGCGTGATAGATGGCGACAACTGGTCAGAGCGAGAGGACAGGCTCCAGGCCGATGTGGTGAGCTCCACGCTCGATGTTTTTCTCTTCGATGGCGACACAGCGGTGCAGCTAGCCGAGGTGCGCTCGGGGGAGGTCGTGGCGCCGTGAGGGGAATCCGCCGTACCGTCCAATCCGCAAGTGTCGAAGGCCGATCTGGGCGGGCAAGGTCGTACGACGAACATGCTGAACCAGCGTTCCCGGAGGAGGCGTTGCATCTCACTATACAAGTCGCCGCTGCCGTAGGGCAGGGTCGCGTTTGGCGACTGACGGTGGAGGAGTATTGAGAGACAAGGCGCTCAACCTGCTCAAGATAGGCGTTAGTGGGGGTCTGCTACTCTTGCTCGTGTGGAAGATAGGCTGGCGAGAGACGTGGGAGACCCTGAGACAGGCCGATGCTCGGTTCCTTCTCGCTGCCTGGGGCATCTACTTGTTCAGCATGGTACTCAGAGCGTATCGCTGGCAGGTGCTCCTTCGCATCCAGAAGCTCGAGGTGTCTCTCTCAAAGCTGACTTGGCTCTACTTCGTGGGCACCTTCTTCAACACTGTGCTGCCCACAGGCTTTGGTGGAGACGTCGTCCGCATGTACGAGCTAACGAAGCACAGCCATCAGGGCACTGAGTCGGTGGGCACGGTTCTGGCGGATCGGCTCTGTGGTTTTGTGGTCTTGTTCATCATGGCCTGCCTGGCGCTTCCCTTCAGCTATCGCCTGATCCCACCCGTAGTCAGCGCTTTCATCGTGAGCATCACCTTGATCACGTTGCTCGGTTTGTCGATGGTGCTCAGCGACCGGGTGTGGAAATGGTTCTCGCGGCTGCCTTTGCTGAAGTGGGGGCTGGGCAAACCACGGGTGCAGCAGTTCCGCACCTCTATCGCCGCCTATCGGACTCGGGACATAGGTGGGGCACTCGTGGCCTCTCTGGTCTTCAATCTTCTGCTGATGGTTCTGAACTACCTCGTGGCCCTGGGCCTGGGCATCAGCATCTCCCCTTGGTACTTCTTCATCTTCGTCCCCATCATCGCTTTCCTCCTGACCTTGCCGGTCTCTTTCAGCGGCCTGGGAGTGCGTGAAGGCGGATACATACTGCTCTTCGGACAGGCTGGCGTTTCCAGCTCGCTGGCATTCGCCCTGTCGCTCTGCGTGTACGCAACTGCGGTAGCGACCGGTCTCGTGGGAGGCCTGCTGTACGCGTTTCAGGGCTATCGCGGTCTGGAGTGAGGAGAGGGCTGAGACGTTAGCAGCGTCACCGTAGATGTGGTAACATGTCTTGGGACCAGGCCGCACGGTCACCTATGCCTATCCGTCAGGTTTGGATGCCCTTCACTCGCACAGCCTCATGCATCATCTCGCACCCTATTGTTGGCGGACAGTGATGGTTGGCAAGATCCTGGCTGAGCATCGAGGATTGACGATAGTCCTCATACTTTTTCTCGTAGTGGGATGCGCATACACCGTGGTCACCCCTCTCTTCGAGGCCGCGGACGAGATCCAGCATTTCTTCCACGTCAAGCACATCGCCGACGGTAAGGGGCTGCCTGTTCTGAAGCCAGAGGGTGAGGCCATCTATGGGCAGGAGGGGGGACAGCCATCACTGTGCTACCTCGTCGGTGCCCTGGCGACCTTCTGGATCGACACTGGTGACGCTGAGGACCTGCTGGACTACAATCCATACGTGAACCTGGGCGTGCCCACTCGCGACGGGAACAAGAACATCATCTTGCACACCGAGCGGGAGGGGTTCCCGTACGTGGGGACTGTCTTGGCCGTGCATGTGCTGCGCTGCGTTTCTCTGCTGTACGGTGCCCTGGCCGTAGCAGCGACCTACTTCGTGGGGCGTGAGATCTTTCCCGAGAACAAGGCCATAGCCCTGGGGGCGGCGACGGTCACCGCCTTCAATCCTCAGTTTTTGTTCACCAACGCAGCCGTGAACAACGATGGGTTGCTCACTGCCCTCTGCTCAGTCTCCATGCTGCTATGCGTACTCCTCGTGACGAGGGGGCCATCGACCAGAAGCTATGTGCTGCTCGGCGTAGTGGTTGGGCTGGCAGCGCTCACCAAACTCACAGGACTTGGCTTGTTGGCACCGGTGCTCGTCGTGCTGGCTATGGTCTGCCAAAGATGCTCCCTCAGGGAAGCGGTCAAGGGTGGCGTGATCGTCGTTGGCCTTGTTCTCCTCATAGCCGGTTGGTGGTACGTACGCAACTGGTTGCTCTACGGCGATTTCGCCGGCATGAGCATGTTCTTTCAGGCCCTAGGGGACACACCGGGTCGCGGCCTCACTTGGGACATGTTTGTAGAGGAGTTGGAAGGATTTCGCCTATCCTACTGGGCGGTCTTCGGCTGGTTCAACGTGTTGGCCGGTCGCTGGGTCTACGGCTTCTTCGACGTCCTGGTATTTGCAGCGGTGATGGGCATCCCTCTGGCCTTGGTGCGGGGTCTCAAGAAGCGCAGCACCGTTTCTTTCTCTGCATTGCTGGTGATGGCGGTCTGGATGGTCGTCGTGGGGGCGGGATACGTGCGGTACAACCAGTTGATCGATGCCGCCACCGGAAGGCTGGCGTTCCCGGCGATCTGTTGTGTTTCAGTGCTGCTGGCGTGGGGGCTGGTGCAGTTGCCACCACGAACCCACAGGATGACCTTCGTCGGCGTGTTGGGGGCAGCGATGGTCGTCGTAGCGGCAGCTTGCCCGTTGCTGTACATCGCGCCGGTCTATGCCCGCCCGCCTCTTCTGACGAGTGAGGAGACCCAGAAAATCCCCAACCGGACCGACGTCACGTATGGTGGACAGATGGAGTTATTGGGCTACGAGATAGAGACCAACGAAATCAGGCCCAGCGAGGCTGTCTACGTGACCCTGTACTGGCGGGGCCGGGTGGAGATGGAGAAGGACTACAGTGTATCGCTGGTGGTCTTGACGCCTAGTGGCGAACTGATAGGGCAGGAGGACAGCTACCCTGGCCTGGGATCCTATCCCACGAGTGCCTGGCATCCCGGCGAAGTGGCAGCGGACCGCGCCTGGGTGCGCATAGGGCGTCGGACCTCGGCGCCGACTATCGGCTGGGTGGGGGTCAACGTCTACTATCTGCCCACCATGGAGCGCCTGAAGGCTTCCAGGGGGGGGGAGACGGTTGATCAGGTGTTCCTGCAACCCGTCAAGGTCTCACCGTGGCAGTCCGTACAGTACGCGATCTCTCAGCCCATGAGCTTGAGCCTGGGAAACGAGATCGAGCTGGCGGGATACGATCTGGATAGGTCGAACGTGCAGCGCGGGGACACTTTCACCCTCACCCTGTACTGGCGAGCGAAAGCCGAGATTGGCGAAGACTACACAGTCTTCACCCACCTCGTGGACGGGGATTTGCAGACCTGGGCTCAGAGTGACGGTTACCCTGTCGGGGGAGACTATCCCACTTCATTCTGGGGAGAGGGCGAGTTGATTCGGGACGAGCGTGAACTCAGCGTGTCGCCAGATGCCCCGCAGGGCGAGTACGAGGTGGAAGTGGGACTCTACTTGGCTTCCTCGGGCGAGAGACTGCCCGTGCTTGACGAGACGGGTCAGGTACTGGATAATCGTGTCGTGTTGGATAGCCCGGTGGTGATCGACTAGTGAGCAGGTGAAGGCTGTCTTGAGCGCAGCAGCCGCGTTCGGCTTCCGGGGAGGCACAGGTGCCCGACGGTGACAAGGTCATAGTGGTCATGCCGGCGTACAACGCGGCACAGACTCTGGAAAAGACCTACAACGACTTGCCTGAGGAGATCGTAGACGAGATTATCTTGGTGGATGACGTGAGCCGGGACGATACGGTGAAGATCGCTCGGCGTTTGGGATTGAAAGTCATCATCCACATCCAGAATACTGGATACGGTGGCAACCAGAAGACCTGCTATCTCGAGGCGCTGAAGGATGGTGCTGACATCGTAGTCATGCTGCACCCGGACTACCAGTATGATTCGCGATTAGTTCCCGAACTGGTCCGCCCCATCAGGGAGGGCGAGGCGGACCTGGTGCTCGGTTCCCGTGTGCTCGGGGCGGGTACCCTCGCGGGAGGGATGCCGGTCTACAAGTACCTGTCCAACAGGTTCTTGACCCTGGTGGAGAACCTCGCCTACCGCAAGCGGCTCTCCGAATACCATACCGGCTTTCGGGCCTATAGCCGTCGTTTTCTGGAGACTGTTCCTTTCTTGCTCAACTCGGACCGGTTCGTTTTCGATAGCCAGATTCTGGCCCAGGCGGTGGCGTTTGGTTTCGAGATCACGGAGATCCCCGTGCCCACGCGATACTTCGAGGAAGCCTCTTCGGTGGGCCTCAAAGACGGCATTATCTACGGCCTGGACACCCTGTGGGTCGTGTTCAAGTATGTGCTGAACAAGCTCGGCATTCTCAGGTCCGACGAGTTCAAGAAGGAACTCTCCGAGATCGTGAGTAGGTATCACTCGCCCGCCATCTTTCGTCAAGAGATGGACTCATAGCCCGTCCTTCGCTGGGGGCCGACGAGGTTCGGTGAGGTGTAGATGGCCAAGAGCAAGCGCTGGGCGAGACATGGCTCACAGATACTCGTGGCGGCGCTGCTGGCGGTCCTGTGTGTGCTCTTCTTCTGGAGGATCATCACCCCCGTTGCCACAGACAGAGGCTATTTCCCTTCGGGCGACTTCACGGATCAGTTCTACGTCTTCAATGTCTTCGAGGCCCGGCAACTGCTTCAAGGACACTTGCCCCTCTGGAACCCTTACACGTACGGCGGGCATCCTTTCCTGGCCGATATCCAGTCGGCCATCTTCCACCCAGCTAGCTTACTCACCATCATCCTGAGCGCTCCCTGGGGATTCCCTCTCTACGCCCTGGAGCTAGAAGCCATCGGCCACGTCTTCCTGGGTGGGCTGTTCACGTATCTGTTCGCCAGGCGCTTGCTGAAGGAGACCTTCCCGTCCCTGGTCGCCGCCCTGGCTTTCGCATTTGGTGGCTATCTGACTTCGTACCCGGTTCAGCAATTGGCGATACTGGAGGTGGACGTCTGGCTGCCGCTGATCCTGCTGCTACTCAGCATCGCCTGGGAGAGGTGGCAGGAGCGGGGGGAGAAAAGGGGCTTCGTCTGGGCGGGGATGGCGTTCGGTGTCTCTTTGCTAGCAGGGCACCCTCAGTCTTCCATGTACGTGTTCTACGTCGCGGTGCTCTACTGGACCTATGAGACGTACAGGGCAGGGGGGAGACTGTGGCCAAAGTTTGGGCTGTTCTTGTTGTTCCTCCTCACCGGCCTGAGCCTGGCGGCGGTGCAGTTGGTTCCCGGCCTGGAGTTCACGATACACTCCACTCGTGCTCAGGGCACCTACGGGGGGATGGCCCACGGCTTTCCGCTGCACGATCTGTTGCAGATTGTCCTTCCGGGAGTCCTCAGCCAGTTCTCTCCGCTCTACGTGGGCATACTGCCGCTGCTCCTGGCCTGCCTGGGCGTGTATCTGATCAGAGATCATCGCGTGCTCTTCTGGGCGGCACTGGCTCTGATTGCCCTGCTGCTGTCCCTGGGCGGCAATACCTTCCTCTACAGCACGTTCTACCTGGCGTTGCCGGGGTTCGGCATCTTCCGGGGGCAGGAGCGGGCCGCATACGTGTTCAGCTTCTGCGTCGCTATCCTGGCAGGGTACGGAGTCTCTGAGCTGTTCGCCTCCGGGTCGCGGATGCTCGAGAGTCGCCTGAGGCGATTCAACTGGGGCGTGGTTCTGGTGGTCGTGGCTTCGGTGGTGCTGGTCTTCGTCTTCCTGTTCGGCTGGCTGCGGACGGGACTGGCCGTGGAGAGCCCCTTTGCGGATATGTTGAACCGGGCAGTTCTGCTGCTGGTCTTCGTGGCCTTCGGTGTGGGCTGCTTCTACGCCCTTCAGAGAAGGGTAGCCAGCGCGCGTGTGTTGATGGCCGCGACTGCTTTGGTGGTCGTCTTCGACCTGTTCACCGTCAACTGGCAGAACAACGTCCAGGCCGCCAACCCCCAGGATGAGTATGCCCCCCGGACTCTGCTGGCTCCCATACAGGCGGACCGCGAGGTTGCGCGCGTCTACAACGAGTGGCGTCTGCCTGGCAACTATGGGATGGTCTACGAGATCGAGGACATCGGCGGGGCCAGTCCTCTGCGCCTCAAGTGGTACGCCGAGCTGGCCGACGCGGTCCCCGTGGAGCGGCTCTGGGAGCTGATGAACGTGAAGTACGTCATCACCTGGCGTGGCACCCTGCTTCCCGAATCTGAGGTGCTCTGTGAGGAGCCTACGGGGCAGGACACCACCTATCTGCACAGGCTGGGTGAATACCTGCCGCGAGCCTACGTGGTGCATCGGGCAGAGGTGCGCCCTGGAGAGGAGGCTCTGGAACTCCTTGCCGACCCGGAGTTCGATCCCATGCGGACGGTTGTGCTGGAGGAGGAGCCGGGCCTCGTCCTAGGAGGCGGCGCCGGCTCGGCCGATTCCACGGTGAGCATCGTGGAGCACCAGCCTACCAGGATCGCCCTCGATGTGGAGACCTCAGCCCATGGCATCCTGGTGCTGAGCGAGGTCTACTACCCCGGTTGGCGGGCCTACGTCGATGGCACCGAGACCAGGATCCACAAGGCCGACCACGCCCTGCGAGCGGTGGAAATGGAGGCGGGCTCCCACCGGGTGGAGATGGTCTACGACCCTCTGTCCTTGAAGCTAGGTATTGCCATCTCCGTGGCAGCGGTGGTTCTTGTCCTCTGTCTTGCGGCATGGAGCAAGGTGTTTCGTTCCTGAGCCCCGCGTCTGCTGACCACTGCCAACCTGGCCTGACCCGCGGCGATCTGTGCGGCCCGTGGATAGAGACGGTGATCGGTCCTCATCACAACTCCCCGCCTGGGTACCTTGGGGCCGGGATCAGCACCGAGCAGGGCAGTGGAAGGCCGAGTCTCCGATTGTGGACGGGCAGCGGCCCGCAGGGCCATATAGGCTCGGGAGATCTGCCGACTCGTGCTACAATGTGAGTCACTGGGTCACCTTCGTTTCCTCAGATTGCACTTGGCTCCACTAGTTCGCCAGACCCATCCACGAGCCTTTCTCAGTTCTCTCTCGCATCTGCGCTCACTGCTCGATGGCCTGTACCGGAAGAGAGGAGATGGGAGAGCCACACCATTCCACGAGTCAGCAGCGCTGCACATGGTCTGCACCCAAGCTGGAGTAGCAAGCAGCCGTGAAGAAGGGATTTCAAAAGCTCAGTCTTGGGATCGTTGGCTGGCTATTGGTGATCCTGGGCGTCCTATCCTATCTGGGGGGACTTTCTTACACTTTCCGAGTCGCCCGGAAGGACCTACCCGAAATCGGCCCGGTGTTCACCGGTCTCGCAGGTCAGTTCGGGTCCAAACCCGAAGGGGAAAGGGATCGTGTTGACATTTCAAAGCTTCTCGAGGCTCTCGCCAAGGCTTGCGAAAGGCTCACGAAGGTCCTTGAGGCCTTCGGCAAGCTGGCCTTGGGGATCCAATGGGCCGCGCTCGGACTGGTCGCCATCGGTTTCGGCGCGTATTTGCTGAGTATCCCCGCTGCTTGGTCGCCCAGTGTCAATCGGCTAGGGATTCCGACCACCTCGGAGCGCACAAGCATCCGCTCCCTACTCGCCGTCGGTCTAACGACTGAATCGTATGCCGGGTATGGCCTGCTGCAACTGATCCGATGGCAGAGCTCCCGCTCGAACGATGCGTGGCGACGGTCGCGTCAGGTCGACCACCGTGGAGGGAACGCCCCCGGGGCATCGACCTCCGTCGAGGATGAGGTCGATACGTCCCTCCAGGTAGCCCAGCACCTCTTGCGCGGTCACTGGATCGGGGCGGCCCGATAGGTTGGCGCTTGTGGCGGCCAGCACCCCTCCCGCGGCTCCGATGAGACGCAGCGCGAACTCGTGATCCGGCACCCGCACCGCAACGCTCGGTCCACCGGCGGTGACCACGTCGGGCACGTCGGGACTGCGTGCCAGCACCATGGTCAATGGGCCGGGCCAGAACCTCTCAGCCAGCATCAGAGCCTCGCCAGGGATGTCTTCGGCAACATTGGCCAGTCTGTCCGCACTGTCCAGGAGGAGAGGGATGGGCTTGCTCAGGGATCTGCCCTTCACGTGGTAGATGCGCTCCACTGCCTCTGGCAGAAAAGCCTGGGCGCCCACTCCGTATACTGTGTCTGTGGGAAAGGCTATCAGACCACGCTGTCTGAGCACCTGAAGGGCCTGGCCAATGGCTCTGGGGTACGCAGTCGGCATGACCTCTGTCTGTGTCTGTCTAGGCATGGGTGTCACCTTTCACGCGGCGATAACGGCTACGCGGTCCAGACCTGCCAGGTCGCGAACCAGAGCGACTGTAGCCGCAGGGAACTTCTCTCGCACGGCGTCGTTCACGGCAGAAGCCTGAGTCGCCCCAATCTCCAGGCAGATGATCCCTGAAGGCCTCAGGTGCGCGTCAGCCTGTTCGAGGAGCCGTCGGATGTGTTTCAGGCCGTCAGCGCCTCCGTCGAGGGCGCTGAGGGGTTCGTATCGAGTGATGTCGGGCGCCAGGGTCTTCAACTCCGCTTCGGAGACGTAGGGAAGATTGGCCACGATGAGACCGACGGGCTCTGGCAGCGGCTCCAGTAGATCCCCTTGAAGAAGAAACACTCTGTCCAGTACCTGGTGACGGCGGCAGTTCTCCTCGGCTACCGCCAGCGCACCGGAGGAACTATCTATGGCGTAGATGTCCACGCCCGGCAGATTGACGGCCAGAGCGATAGCTATGGCTCCACTCCCTGCACCTACCTCCGCCAGTGATAGGAGGCCCCTCTGGCGAACGACGGCTAGCGCGATCTCGACCAGTGTTTCCGTCTCCGGTCTGGGGATCAGGACACGACTGTCAACCTCCAGGTCGAGGCCGAAGAACTCCTTGTGGCCGGTGATGTAGGCCACAGGCTCGTGTCGCAGGCGCCGGGCCACGAGAGATCTGAAGGTCTCCTCGGTCTCCGCGTCCAGGTCGTAGTTCTTCCGGACGTGAAGCTGGCTTCTGCTCACGCCAAGAGTGTGTGCCAGCAAGACCTCGGCATCCAGTTCCGGGAACTCGATGTCAGCCTCTCTTAGAGCGGCAATGGCCCAGTTGAGCAGTTCTCTCATTAGGAAACGAAGTCTCTCTTGGCGTGCGATGAGGTTGACGGCGCCCTGAGCAACGAAAACAGCCGCTTCTTGCAAAAACGGCTGCCGGCTTCCGTCATCGTGGCCACGATACCTCGCGAGTGGGATCAGTTTGCCTCTTGCAGTGCGGCCGCCTGGTCGGCGCTAGCCAGCTCATAGACGAACTCGTCCAGTTCCCCGTCCAGCATCTCCTCCAAGCGGTGACTGGTCAAGCCGATACGATGGTCGGTGACCCGATTCTGGGGGAAGTTGTAGGTCCGGATCTTCTCGCTACGGTCGCCGGAGCGTACTTGGGAGCGTCGCTCCTTTTCCATCTTTGCCACTTGCTTGCTCTGCTCCATGTCGTAGAGGCGGGCACGAAGGATGGCCATGGCACGTTGCTTGTTTTGGAGCTGCGAGC
The DNA here is from genome assembly GCA_964577995.1 of uncultured Anaerolineales bacterium. Lineage (GTDB taxonomy): Bacteria > Chloroflexota > Anaerolineae > UBA7937 > B3-Chlor > JAUVXJ01. The sequence continues at coordinate 225 of CAZOBP010000064.1, read as the reverse complement.
GCTCGTCCTGGCAGGTCGCGACCAGTCCTGTGGGCAGGTGAGTGATGCGCACCGCCGAGTCCGTCGTGTTGACGCTCTGGCCCCCGTGTCCAGTGGCGCGGTAGACGTCTATACGCAGGTCCTCGGGCGCGATCGTCACTTCGACCTCGTCCATCTCCGGCAGGATGGCTACCGTGGCGGCGGAAGTGTGGATGCGCCCCGACGATTCGGTGACCGGCACTCGTT
>CAZOBP010000063.1:0-14384 GCA_964577995.1 uncultured Anaerolineales bacterium | reverse complement strand
GGGTCCTGGAGGTCATGCGCCAGCCCATGGAGGACAAGGTGGTGACCATCAGCCGCGCACAGGGCACCCTCACCTTCCCCGCCAACTTCACCCTGGTCGCAGCCATGAACCCCTGTCCCTGCGGCTACTTTGGCGATCCCACCAGGGAGTGCACCTGCCCTCTGTCCATGGTCAGCCGCTACCAGAAGCGCCTTTCGGGCCCACTGCTGGATCGCATCGACATCCACATCGACGTGCCCCGGGTGGACTACGAGAAACTGACCGACGAGCGTCTGGGGGAGCCGTCGGAGACTATTCGTGCCCGCGTGGAGAAGGCCCGCCGCAACCAGCGCCAGCGCTTCGCCAACGGGAAGCTGACTTGCAACGCGGACATGGGGCCGGCCGAGGTGCGGGAGTACTGCCAGATCGACGATGCCGGGCGCAGCCTGTTGCGCGCAGCCATGGAACAGTTGCAGATGAGCGCCCGCGCGTTTCATCGCGTGCTCAAGCTGGGGCGAACCATCGCCGACCTCGCTGGATCGGAGGCAATCGAGACCGCGCACCTGGCCGAAGCGCTACAATACAGGCCCAGGACGCACATGTAGCTCTGCGGCTCTCGCATGGCACGCCAGAGAAACCGTGCGAGACACCGCCAACCACAATAGAGAGGAGGACAGCTATGGACACCGGCAAACCAGGCCTGCTGGCTCTGGCCGTGAAGACAATCGTCGTCCACACCGTTACCTACTTCATGATGGGACTGCTGGCTTCCACCCTGCTGGGGTACGCGGAGGCCTTCGCCGCGCCCTGGATGGTCTGCTGGATGCGACAGACCGACGATCCCCTGGTGATGGCAGGGCCATTGTTCGCGCCTATTCGAGGGTTGATCTTCGCACTGGCCTTCTATCCCCTGCGAGAAACCCTGTTCGGGAAGAAGAACGGTTGGCTGGTTTTGTGGTGGCTCCTGGTGGCTCTGGGAATCCTCTCCACCTTTGGGCCGGCGCCCGGATCGGTCGAAGGGATGCTCTACACCGTCATTCCCATCTCGCAGCAGATGACAGGTTGGCTGGAGGTCGTGCCCCAGGCGCTGTTGCTTTCCGTGATCCTTTTCTACTGGGTGAACCATCCGGAGAAGAGATGGTTGAATTGGGTGATGGGGGTCATCTTCGTGGTTATGCTCCTCCTGCCGGCCATGGGGCTATTGGTGAGCTAGTCAATCATGCCCCTGTCGGTCCTGGGGCAGGTCACTATCTTTCGAGTGCGACCCGCGAATTGTCTGGCAACGGGGTCGACCGGCGGAGATCGGGATTTCATGGGGAGATGACCATCTGCCTGCGTCCCTGAGGAATGCCGCCCTGCCGCGAAACCTGCCGAAATCGCAGCGACATCCTAGCACGAAGCCACATACTGGAAGGCATGAGCAGAAAGTGCGTACGATTCGCGCAGGCAAGACGTCTGGCCCCTGTGATCGGCTGATACGTTTCGTGATGGCACGTTCTCGCGGACTACGGACGAAGCCGTGCTCGCGGAGTGAGCTTGGCACAATGGAGTGCATGCCCTACACTGCTTGGATGCATCCTGGGCAGGCATGGCTTGCTCGGGGAGGAGGGGATACATGAACTCCTTTCGTGTTCTTCGCGCAGTTCTGGTGATTGCCACCTTGATCGCGTGTGCCACCCCTGCGCTTGCCCAGGAAACAGTCTTCGCAGAGACCTTCGACGACCCGACTCTGACGCGCTGGGAGCATTCGCCCAATACAACAGTCGTGAACGGCGCCCTGCGCATCGAACCAGATGGCTTTGCCTTCCACCCCGCCAGGTGGAGCGACATGAGCCTCGTCGTGCGGGCGCGATGCCTTGGCGATGCAGAACTGCTCATCCGCTATTGCTGGAGCGAGGACGCCAACTATTCGGTCCGCCTGCGCCCCGACCGCGTGGCAGTGCAGAGACAACTGCTCGGCCCGCCCGAGGACCTGGGCGTCGCGACGGCTGAGATCGCGCCCGGCGAGTGGGTGGAGGTGACCGTGACGGTGACCGGTGGCACGCATCAAGTAGCTCTGAATGGGGCTCCTGTACTCACGGCCACCGATCCCGACCCACTGCCGGAGGGCGGTGTAGGTTTCCTCGTCCAGGGCGAGGTCGCTGGCGAGTTCGATAGCCTGGAAGTGGCCGCCGATGGCCAGGCGCCCTCCCCTGTGGAGGTCACTCCCAGGGCCGAACCGACCTCGGTGACTGAACCGTCCGCCCCCCCAGGCAGTGGTCCGGCTTACCAGGCTGCGTCGTGGGTGCGCCTAGGGGGGCCACCGGGCGGTCTGGGGTACGACATTCGTTACAAGTTTGACGATCCAGACACCTGGTACGTCACCGACGCGTACACGGGCTTCTTCTTCAGCCATGACCGGGCGATGACCTGGGAGCCCAGCAACGAGGGGATCGCCCACCTCGAAGGAACCACCATCGTCCCGGTCTTCAGCGCCACGGTAGATCCCCACATTCCTGACGTCATCTGGATAGGGACTCAGTTCTCCGGTCACATCTACAAGTCCATCGATGGCGGCCTTACCTGGACCCAGATGGACAACGGCGTTGAGCCAAATCAGGGTCACAGCTTCCGGGGCTTCACCATCGATCCGCGCTCTTCGGACATCGTCTATGCTGCCGCTGAAGTCGAGGCGTACGTCTTCCGTGATGCGGGCACGCTGCCCGACGCCCGCGACGAGACGCAGGGCGGACGCGTCTACCGCACTGTGAACGGAGGTGAGAGCTGGGAGTTGATCTGGGAGGGCGTCGCCCTGGCCCGCTACGTGTGGATCGATCCCACGGACCCCGACGTGCTGTACGTCTCGACCGGCTTCTTCGACCGCAGTCCACTGAACAAGCCGGAGAACCCCATCGCCACGGACAGCGGCGGGATCGGGATCCTCAAGAGCCTCGATGGCGGGCAAACCTGGATCGAACTCGGCCACGAACAGGGCATCGAGAACCTCCAAATCAGCAGCCTGTATATGAAGCCTGACGACCCGCAAACGCTGCTGGCCGGTGGTGGGACGTTCTATGTCGGCCCGGTGTTCGTCGACGGAGTGGAGAGTGAGCATGGCGGTGTCTACCTGACGGCCGATGGTGGCCAGTCCTGGGAGGCTGTCGTCGAAAACGAGGTCATCACCTCGGTGGAGTATTGCGAGAAGGACCCGCAGATCGCCTATGCGGGCGGTGCCAAGGCCATGTACCGTAGCGATGACGGTGGCCACACCTGGCAGCGCTTTGGCGATGATGCGAGGGAAACATGGGGACCCCCCGGTCTCAACCCTGGTGTGCCCGTCGATATCCAGGTTGACCCTGAGGACTGCAACCGTCTGTTCATCAACAACTACGTCGGAGGCAACTTCCTTTCCACGGATGGTGGGCAGACGTGGGCCGTTGCCACCCAGGGCTATTCCGGCGCTGCTCCCACGCGAGTGACTGTCGATCCCCACGACCCTTGGCACGTCCTCGCGGCCTCGCGCATGGCTCCCTTCGTCAGCCACGATGGCGGCCTGACCTGGGAGGGTCTGCTCTATCCCGAACTCCTTACAGGCATCGGCACCCTGGAACTCGATCCCCGCGACTCTGATCACATGCTGGCTTCCGCGGATGTGGTCCTGGCCCCGATCTTGGAGACGTACGACGGCGCGAGACAGTGGCAGCCACGTCTCGACTGGGTCAATCGACTCCCACCCGGCACGAACGAAGCTGACTGGGTTCGCCTCGCGGTCAGACGCATCGCCTTCGCCCCATCCGACCCCAGCATCGTCTACGCTGCTACACTACACGCACCTGCGGATCCTGATCTGCCGCTGCCTGAGGATTGGCGCTACGATGGAATGGGGGTCTACCGCTCGAACGACGGCGGGCAGACCTGGAATCCGGCCAACGACGACATGATCCAAGAGCTCGGCTTCGGATGCATCGCTATCGATCCCACCGATCCGCAGACTGTCTACGCCGGGGCCTACTTTGACCGCGGTCTGTTCAAGACCACCAACGGCGGGGCGACCTGGACTCCTATCAACGAGGGGTTACCACAGCCTTACCGCTACTTCAACGCCATAGCTGTCGATCCGACCAACCCCCAGGTTCTCTACGCGGCTGGGCGGGTGGGTGTGTTCAAGAGCAACAATGGCGGGGTTTCGTGGGTGCAGTCGACCGCTGGGCTCGACCCGCTGGGTGGGGCGACCGCGATCGTCGTCGACCCGACCAACCCTCAAGTCGTGTACGTGGGTACGTCGCGACTCGGCGTGTTCTATTCAAAGGATGGCGGGTCCCGATTCGAGCCCCTCCGTCAGGGTATCGAGGAAGCGGGGAATCTGGCGATCGCCGATCTCTCTCTCAGTGCCGATGGGACGGCGCTCTACGCTGCGGTAACCGGCGCCGGAGTTTACCGGCTGGGCACGCCTCCAGGCACCGGGCCAGGGGCATCGCCGACGGCCCAGGTTGGCCCTGTCCTGCCGAGCGCCACTCCGTCCCCAGCCCCGACGGCCGCGCTGATCCCCGTTCCCTGTGGAGGAGGCATTTGTCCCGGGGCAGCGGCTCTACCCCTGGCGCTGATCGGCCTGGTGTGGGTCTCCCGTCGAAGGAGCTAACCGCATGAGAGCAAGATCGCTCTGTGTCATCGCGGCGCTTTGGTGCATAGCCGGGGTGTTCTGGGCCGCTTGCAGCACCGCCGTGCCCGGCCCTTCACCCTCGCCATCGGGCGATGAGTACCCTCTGCCTCCAGACACAGTGTCCGGCCTGGTGCTTGACGAGGACGGCCCGGTGTCCGGCGCCTCAGTACGCGTACAGGCCACGGACAACCAGACGACGACCGGCGACGACGGTTCCTTCGCCCTCGGTGGTATCTTTGCCACCGTGCCCATCACCATTACCGCCTGGAGCCAGGGGTACTATGTGGGCTGGACCAGCACCCTGCCTGGTGCAGAGCCCGTCACCATCACCATCAAACCCCACTACACCACAGACAACCCGGAGTATACTTGGTTCTCCATGGAGGGCTCGGAAGGCTCCCAGAGTTGCGGCCACTGCATGGCTGACCACTACGCCGAGTGGTTGGAGGATGCCCATTCTCAGTCCGCCGTCAATCCGCGCTTTCTGAGCATGTACAGCGGCACCGACCTGGACGGCAACCAGAGCCCCCTCACACGCCTGGCATATATGCGGGACTATGGGGCCTTTCCTCTAGGTCCTGATCCCAACCAACCCTACTACGGCCCTGGCTACAAGCTGGACTTCCCAGACACGGCCGGTAACTGTGCTGCCTGTCACCTGCCCGCCGCCGCAGCCACGCCAGGCGGAGCCTACGCTGCCGATCCAAACCTGGCCTCTGGCATCGAGGCCGAGGGCATCTTCTGCGAGTTCTGTCACAAGATCGGGGAGGTAACGCTCAGCCCGGAAACCGGCCTACCCTATCCCAACATGCCCGGCGTGCTCTCCATGCGCCTCTACCGCTCGGCGGGGGAAGATGTGCTGTTCTTCGGCACTTTCGACGACGTGACCCGCCGGGTCAGTTACCTGCCCCTGGAGGAGGAAAGCGCCTTCTGCGCCCCTTGTCACTTCGGGGTCTTCTGGGACACCGTGATCTACGACTCCTACGGCGAGTGGCTGAGAAGCCCCTACAGCGACCCTGACACCGGCCAGACCTGCCAGGATTGTCACATGCCCGTCACCGACGCCACGCACTTCGTGCTTCCAGAGCAGGGCGGGCTGGAACGCTCGCCGGGACGCATCTTCGATCATCGTATGCCCGGTGCCATGGACGAAGAACTGCTGCAAAACGCGGTAACCATGACCACCACAGCTCAGCTTGAGGGCAGCACCGTGGTCGTGCGAGTGGAGATCACCAACGACCAGACCGGACACCACGTACCCACCGACTTCCCCGGGCGACACCTGCTCTTGCTGGTTCAGGCCACCGACAACGATGGCAACCCGTTGACCCAGCTCGAGGGGCCAACGGTGCCCGAGTGGGGCGGTGTGGGCGATCCCAGTGAGGGATACTACGCCCGCCTGCCCGGCAAGGCCTTTGCCAAGGTGCTACAGGAGCTGTGGACTGAGATCTCACCTTCGGCGGCCTACTGGAACCCCACCCGCGTGTTGAGCGACAACCGGCTGGCCGCCTTCGCCACGGACAGCAGCACATACGCCTTCGCCGCCTCCCACGAAGGAGAGGTGAAGGTCCGGGTCACCTTGCTGCACCGCCGGGCCTTCCTGGAGTTGATGGACCAGAAAGGCTGGGATGTGCCCGACATGGTCATGGAGGAGCAGGAGCTACGCATCACTCTGGCGGGTATGTCGTCCGAGGTGTGTGCGACTGCCGCGTCTTGAGCCGTGTTCTCAGGGTGTCCGGCGCCGTCGTCAACCAAGGGAGCACGGGAGCCATCTACCTTGTCCAGTCAACAACCTGAGATACTGCTTGAAGGAGAGGAGTCTATGATTGCTAGAACCTGGCATGGGGTGACAACAGAGGACCAGGCGGAAGAGTACCTGGAATACGTGAAGAGGACAGGAGTGCCCGGCCTGGGATCGACACCAGGCAACCTGGGGGTGATGGTCTTCCGTCGTGTCGAGGAAGGGCAAGTCCACTTCCTGCTGACATCCTTCTGGGAATCCTACGATGCTATCGCCAAATTCACCGGTCCCGACGTCGAACAGGCGCGGTACTACCCAGAAGATGAGAGGTATCTCATTGAACTGGAGCCCACGGCGACTCACTACGAGGTCGTCGTTGGCCAGGAGATCTTGGAGTAGCTAAGACTGGCCAACTTGGCGTCTGCACCTGGGTGGCAGCTATGAACCTCTCGGCGTCCAAGAGGGCTGGGACGTGACCAACTCGATGATGGAAGGATCCGATAGAGCGAACCCCTGTGACTCACAGCTAGAGAGGGGCCTGACCGCGGCCGTTGCTCCTGCTCAAGCTGATTAGTACGTTCGAACGAAGGAGGCCGAGATGAAGACGAGAATGGGAGAGACCCTGCTGCTCTCTGTGGTCCTGCTGATGGTCGTCTCCGGCTGTGGTCTGCTGGAGACAGAGGAGCCTGCGGCGACTCCCGAGGCTCCGATGGTGCTACCACAACCAACGCCCACCACAGCTCTTCCGCCCGCCCCCACTGAACCCGCCCCACCTACACCTACTCAAACGGTGCCTCCCCCTCCGCCGACTGCCACGCCGACCATCACTCCCACACCTATCGACACGTGGGCGCCGACTCCCACTGTCAACCCATTCCCTGTCGAGCCGGTCGTCTTCCAAGATTGGAGCGAGGAGGGCGACCTTGAGGTCTTCATTCGGCACGCCGACGGGTCGGTAACCAATCTGACGAATCATCCCAGCGAGGACGCCTACCCTGATCTGTCGCCCGACGGCACGCGCATCGTCTTCGCCTCCAATCGCGACGGACCTACCCACGTCTTCGTGATGAACATCGACGGGTCGGACTTGACCAGGTTGACCGACAGCCAGGCGGGAGACACCCGCCCCACGTGGTCTGTTGACGGCACACAGATCCTCTACGCGTCGCTCCTTCCTTACGGCAACTGGGAAATCTACGTCATGGACGCCGACGGCTCACAGAAGACCAACCTGACTGACAATCCGGCTATCGATACATCGCAGGCCTGGTCGCCCGATGGGGCTCGCATCGCCTTCGAGACCGACCGGGATGGGGACTTCGAGATCTACGTGATGAACGCCGACGGCTCGGGGCAGGCCAACCTCAGCAACAATCCAGCGGCGAATGACATCAGCCCCACCTGGTCCCCCGACGGCACGCAGATCCTCTTCAAGTCCGACCGCGACGGGGGGAGGTTCGACTACCAACCCTACGTGATGAACGCAGATGGCACCACTGTCACACCAGTGGACCAGGTCTGGTTCCCAGAGTGAAGAAACCGGCGAGTGAGTGCACGGACGGGTCACCCGACCGCGAACTCCGGTTGCCCTGTTTCCCTGTGGATGATACAATGATGCCACGCTAGCTCTCCACATAGCCATAGTCTGAACGACCACCGTTCGCTGGAGGACTCACGGCACGCCGAAGGCGTTGGCGCCAGTCATCACAGCGGGCCTTCTTCTATCTGCATGCAGAGCGCCGGTACGCCACACGATCCATGCGTCAGCGTAGATCAAGGAGCCAGTGAGATGAGACCTTCTGTCGTCTGTTGTCTCGGCCTGCTCGCAGTGGGCCTTGTCCTCGTCGGATGTGCCACACCGGCGCAGGGCCCAACGACTTGGCTGGATCGCCCCCTCGACGGATCCGCGCTTCCACTGGGGCCGATCACGGTTCAAGCGCACGCGTCCGATAGCGATGGCGTGGCCAGTTTTGAGTTCTTCGTTGACGATGCCTCCCTGGTGACCGCCTCTGCCGATGGCGGCCGTCTGGCTCAGGCCACGGTGGAATGGAACCCGATTGAAGCCGGCACTTACACCATCCGCGCCAGGAGCACCGACGGCCAAGGAAATGCTAGCTCCGACGCGACATCTGTGGTGACGGTGGGCTTGCTGAGCACCGCCTCGCCCACCGCGCCCCTTGAGCCACAGGGTGTAGAGATCATTTTCTTCGTCGAACCCGACGCGATTCCTGCGGGTGAGTGCGCGATGCTGCGTTAGGAGGTACACCCGCCGGCAGACGCGTTGATTGGTGGCGAGGGTGTGCCACCTGCGGGCGAGAGCGAGGTATGTCCCCCGGAGACTACGACTTACGAGCTGCTGCTTCCCGAGACGGGCGAGATGCGGACGGCAACCCTCCACGTCGAGCCGCCAGAGGGCGAGGTCGTGATCTTGTTCCTGGTCAATCCGGACGCGATACCGGCCGGCGGCTGCGCCATGTTGTTCTGGGAGGTGGGCGCTCCTGAGGACTGGCCGACTCTAGTCGACGGCCAGGAGGTCTCCCATCTTGGCGAGCGTGAGGTATGTCCAACGGAGACTACCAGCTATGAGCTGGTGCTGGAAGGTCCTGACGGCCCTCAGGTTAGGACGGTAACGCTCCGTGTCGGGGCAGGACCAGAGCCCACTCCACCGCCGGAGCCCACACCGCAGCCAGAGCCCACAACACCGCCGGAGCCGACACCTCCACCAACGCCCACGGCGCCGCCCGGATGTCCAGGCCCGCCGGTGATCTCCTCGCTTACGGCCGATCCAAGCACGATCTCCGCTGGTCAATCGAGCACGCTTAGTTGGGGCCCGGTGACAAACGGAAACAGCACAGTGTTGGTCGCTTCCGTTGTCATCAACCCTGGCCTTGGCGAAGTTGGCTCACCGGGCTCGCGTGTCGTCCAGCCTGCGAGCACCACAACATACACCATGGTCGCCACCGGTTGCGGGGGCACGACCACGCAACAAGTGACCGTCGTCGTGAACCCCGCCGTCTGTAACGCAGACCTGGCAATTACTGACTTGCGCCCGCAAACACCATCCGGACCGATTCTAGGCGACATCACCAACCACGGCCCGAGCACTCTGACAAACGAAACCCTATACGTCTACTGCAACTATGACGAAACCGACCCCATTGAGGGCACGAGCCAGAGCGATGCTGGAGGCACGTACGTCACTATCGCCAGTCTCAGCCCCGGTCAGACCGCCTCATTCAACACGTCTATCGCGCTCACTCCGGGGTATCAGTACGATTTCACCTGCAAGCTAGACTGGGATTCCATGGACTGTCACGATCCCGCTCATGCAAACAACTACTACTCCGAGTCGTTCCCGTAGTAGCATGGGGGGACTAGTGATCAAGGCCGATGACGGAAAGCTTGCTCCTCTGGTAGGGGCCGGTGGTTCGACAGGTTCGCCATGAAGACGCGGGTGACCAAGGGAAGGGTCGCCTGAATCACCCTCCCCTAACCTCCTTCGACCAGGCTCTGGACAGGCCTCCCATCGAGGGAGGGGAAGAGATCTCTCCCCTGATGGGGTGCAGATACCGGAGACGTGGTTTGGGGATGGCGAACGGAACAAGTGAGGAGGGCCATGAAGAAGAGACGTGGCTGTGTGAAATGGGCGGTTGTTGCTGTCCTATCGTTGGTCGCTGTGGCGCTGGTTGTGCTGTGCCCGCTGGCGTTCCTATACACGCGCCGGTTGGATCAGGCTCGCGCTGAGTATGAATCACCGACGGTCTACATAACCGTGCCGACCTCGGGGGTATCGGTCCCCGCCGGCAGCGGACTGTTGGTGGCTGCCACAGCCATGGGCCGTACCCCCATCACGCGGATAGAACTGTGGGCGGCTGACGAACTGGTGGAGACTCTGGGGAGCGATGACCCGGAGGGGACGTCGAACTTCGATGCCAGCTTTCAGTTGGTCGTGCCGGAAGGTGCCAACCTGCTCTACGCACGTGCCATCAACGCGGCAGGCATCATCGGCCAGAGCATGCCGGTGAGCGTCTTCGGCGAGGCCCTGCAGCCCGGTGATATTGTGACCGAGGTCACTGTGCAGGAGGGGCAGTCGCTAGAAGAGATCGCAGGCTCATTCGAGATTAACCCCCAGACGTTGTACGACCTGAACCCGGATCTGGGCGGCCAGGAACCTGCGCCGGGCAGTACCCTCACCGTGCCTGCGCCCGAGAGAGAAGAAGATGATCAGCACGTGGCACCTCCCACCGTCGGCCCGTCAGTGTCGCCCCCGCCGTCTGGCAGCGGTACCGCGCCCATTATCCCCCCGAGTGTTCCACCGCTGTCGCCGATCCAGCCGTCGCCCAGCATCACGGGCACCATTCCACTGCCCATCATAGTTGGATCTCTGCTGCCAAAGCTGGCAATCCCTGTCTTCACACCGCCGGCCGCGCCCACGGGCCTGCAAGGCTACGTGGAAGACTGCATGGTCTATCTGGCCTGGAACGACAACGCAGGGGACGAGCTGCGCTATGAAGTCTGGATGGCCCCCATGGGCGGGTCTTCCCAGCTCATCGCCTCGCTCCAGCCAGCCGGGGGCGGCCCGGCGTGGGTCAAGTTTCCTGCGCCCCAGACCGGTGGCTTGAGTTTCTGGGTGGAGGCTGTCAACTTCGTCGGCAAGCAGCCCAGCAACATCGTCTGGGTGGAGGTGGATCCCAGCTGCCCCACCGCGGCGCCTGATCGCTTGCAGCTTGAAGTGGTGGACATGACCACGGGCGGTGCCTACGACAGAGCCTATTGCTACGTCTCCTTCGAGAATACGACCGAGGTGCGCATGCCAGGGGACGATTCAGACTTCGTCCAGGTCAGTGGCGGGCAAGCCAACATCGCGACCTGGGAAGCCTCAAACCGCAAGTTCGGTCTCCCGATACCGGGGGATGACTCCTTGGAGGTGACCGGCGAGTGCTGGGGATGGGCCGGGCAAAGGCTGATCGACCTCGGTACCTTCAGCGGCGCCTACCCTCGCGAGACCTGGGATGGGACCCGACGGTCGTTGACGGGAGAGACTTACGACATCGGCGTGACTGTACAGGCAATCGGAGGCACTGGGACCAGAGTCACCTATTCTTACCGGGACTCCACAATACCGGCGCCCTATGCCTTGAGAGACCAGATGGTGGGCACAGCGCCCGACAAGCACCATTATCCAAGGTCTTGGGAGCAGTGGTTCTTGAACCGCCGGCTCATTTGGGCTTGGACAGGAGACCCCCAGAAACTCACCGGGTTCACGATCTTTCTGAATGGCGCCCGATACAAGTCTGTTTATGGCGCCAACGTGCGAGATACCACTGTGACACTCCCTGCCCTCTATGATCAGCGAGTTCGGTGGCAGGTGGCTGCCGACGCCGGAGAAGCGCAGTCGCCTCTGAGCCAGGAGCTTGCTTACGACCTGCCGAAGTCCCGCGCATACGTCCAGGTCAGGTTCGATACGATCCGTTGGCTCTACACCTGTGATGGTTGCTGCTGCGGTGATTGCTCCACCTGCGAGGCCTACGGCTGGCTCAGCCTCCGGATGGGGGGGCACGAGGCGTTCAAACTGTGCGCCTACCTCAGGGACACCAATGACGTGAAATGCGGCAACACGTACACGTTCGCGGATGTATGCGAGGGCGGATTCTTGGCCGGAGATTTCCCCGATGTCCTCATCCTCCCCTTCGACAAAGAGAGCAAGAACCTCACTTTCAACCTGTGGGTCCACATCTATGACGACGATGGGATCGGGTCTGGTAGTGACACCATAGCCGACTACAAGCTCAGCCATTCGTTCTCCTCCCTTCAGCACGCGCAGTCGTTGCTGGGATGCGGAAAGAAGTTTCAGGAGCGAGACTCATCAGAGGACGGCTCTTCGGGGATCAGCTATACGCTGACCGTCTATCCCAATTCGTGTGGGCAAGAGCCTACGTACTTCGCAAAGGACTGGGGAGCCCACCATTAGCGCCACTGTTTGAGATCGACTGGCAGCGATCTCGACGGGTAACCCGTCCCGTCGCAGAGGGCTCGAACTCCTGTGACAGCAGTCCCTTTGGAGAGCGCTGGATCCTCCAAAGCCTCTCCAAGACGATCACCATACCGCTGGACGAATGGAGAGTCTACCAGGGAGAGCACCGCCTGTGTTACAACTTCGGCCCCGCTGGCGTCAAGTCGTGTCTGTACGTGGACGTCCGGGCCGTGAGTGCGCCCGTCTTGTGAGCGGTTCCCCGAGTTGTTCATCGACGGCAGACACCCGTCTGGAGGGCTGGGGCGTGACCGACTCGATGATGGAGGATCCAATAGAGCGTATCCCTGTGACTCACAGCTAGTGAGAAGCCCAGCCGTGGCCGTTGCGCCTGCTCACGCTGACTGATACCTTCGCACGAACGAGGGCCCGGATGAAGACGAGAATGGGAGAGACCCTGCTGCTCTCTGTGGTCCTGCTGGTGGTCGTCTCCGGCTGCGGTCTGCTGGCGGCGGAGGAACCTACGGCGACTCCCGAGGTTGCGACGGTGCTAGCACAACCAACGCCCACCACAGTCCTTCCGCCCGCCTCCACTGAGACTGCCCCCCCTACACCTACCGAAACGGTGCCTCCCCCTCCTCCGACTGCCACGCCCACCATCACTTCCACACCTATCGACACGTAGGCGCCGGCTCCCACTGTCAACCCATTCCCTGTCGAGCCGGTCGTCTACCATGACGTGAGCGAAGAAGGCCACCTGGAGGTCTTCATTCGGCACGCCGACGGGTCGGTGACCAATCTGACGAATCATCCCAGCGAGGACGCCTACCCTGATCTGTCGCCCGACGGGACGCGGATCGTCTTCGCCTCCAATCGCGACGGACCTACCCACGTCTTCGTGATGAACGTCGATGGGTCGGGCTTGACCATGTTGACCGACAGCCAGGCGGGAGACACTCGCCCCACGTGGTCCGTTGACGGCACACAGATCCTCTACGCATCGCTCCTTCCTTACGGCAATTGGGAGATCTACGTAATGGACGCCGACGGGTCCGAGAAAGCCAACCTGACCAACAACCCGGCCATCGACAGCTCGCAAGCCTGGTCGCCCGACGGCACGCGAATCGCCTTCGAGACCGACCGGGATGGGGACTTCGAGGTCTACGTGATGAACGCCGACGGCTCAGGGCAGACCAACCTGAGCAACTACCCAACGGCGAATGACATCAGCCCCACCTGGTCCCCCGACGGCCCGAAGATCTCCTTCCGATCCGACCGCGGCGGCGAGAGCTTAGGCTACAGACCCTACGTGATGAACCCCGACGGCTCCGATGCAACGCTAGTGGAATAGGCGTCGGCAGCCTGCTGTCTCTGCGGACCCGGCTTCAGCCACGAGGCCCCGGCCTCTGGACCTCTCTGGAGTCTCGCCGGGATCGACAGAGAAGCCACGCCCAGAAGGAGGAGAGAGATGAGGACAAGGAGATCGCTGCTTCTCGTAGGTTCGCTGGTGGCTGTGTGCCTGTTGGCCGTGGTGCCCGCACTTGCCCAGGGCCCGACATGGCAGGAAGAGCTGGAGACCGTCCTTGCGCAGGTGGAGCCGGCCCAATTCGAGTGGTGCGGACTGGGTTTCTGCTACTACGTTACCAACGAAGACAACCTGAACAACGCCCATCTGGATACGGCTGACAACGACATGGGCTGGAACCGGCCGCTCTACGACGCTATATACCGCACCTGCCAGAGCGATGCCAAGTACCCCATCGAGTACACGATCGACGTGTCGGGCATACCCTTCCATACCGATGCCATCCTGGCGCTCAACGTGTTGGACACCGGCATCCGGTGGTCGGACATCCAGCGGGTAGAGATGAACGGGCAGAGGTGGGTGCCGGAGACGGAGGACGTCTACACCAACCCCGATGGCCGCACGTGGGTCTCGTGGAAAGGCCATATCAACCCCGCTCACGTGCAAACGGGGCCTGGCAGGAATCTGCTCACCGTGTACCTGAAGAGTGGGCGATGTATCCGGCTGGGGGGGAGCTACATCCTGATGA
>CAZOBP010000062.1:0-14407 GCA_964577995.1 uncultured Anaerolineales bacterium | reverse complement strand
GGGTGGTCTTCAACCTGCTGGACAACGCCATCAAGTTCACGCCCAGCGGCGGGCGAATCACGTTGGCTGCGGATCAGGAACCGGGGCAAGTCCGGATCAGCGTGCAGGACACCGGGCGGGGGATGACCCCTGAGCAGGTGGCTGGGGCTCTTGACTCTGATCACAGAGGTTCGGGAGGGGGTACCGGCCTGGGGTTGATCATTGCGCGAGCCATCGTCGAGGCTCACGGGGGGCGCATGGGCATCGAGAGCAGCCCGGGGCAAGGCAGCCTCGTATGGCTCACCCTGCCCTGTAACAATCGTTCATCTTTCGCTAACGTGGGGGTCACTCCCTGACAACATGGTCGTGGTAGAGTGGAGTTGCTTGCGGGCGAACGGTTTGGCGGTCAGTAGACCCCGCGTAACCATCCGCAAGACGAGCGGGCGAAAGGAGTGACTGATAATGAGCAAGAGGTGGTTGGTCGGGCTGAGCGTTTTGGTGATGCTCTCCTTGCTCCTGGGAGCTTGCCAGAGCCAGCCCAGCGTCGATGAGATCGTGGCCAGGATGAAGGAGGTCGAGGCCAGCACGGACGATGCCCACGGTGTGGTGGAGGTCAGCATCCATGCCCTGGGGATGGATCAGGAGATGGTGGTCGAGGTCTGGGAGAAGCGCCCCAGCAAGACCAGGGCGGACATGCTAGAGTCCAGCATGCCGGAGTACGAGGGGTCCATCGTGGTCTCCGACGGAGAGCAGGTCTTCGTCTACCTCCCGGAGGAGAACACACTGGTCGTGGAGGAGATAGGACCTGGTGAGCCATCGAGCCCACGCTACGCCATCGAGATGATGGAAAAGGTCATCCAGTACGTAGCGGATACGAGTGAGGCGAGACTGGTCGGCGAGGAAGAGATCGCCGGTGTGTCTACCTACAAACTGGAGTTCACACCCAAGGAGGGAGATGAATCGTTCCTCCCGGCGGGCACCACGGCGACCCTGTGGGTGGATCAAGAACGCTGGGTCGTGTTGCAGGCCCACTTGATCGGTGACGCTGTCGGCGAAGGGTGGATGCGCGTGCGCTCCTTCGAGGTGAACACGGGTCTTGGTGATGAGATCTTCGTGTTCGAAGTGCCCGACGGCGTCGAGGTGGAAGCCGCCGGGGATAGGGAACCGGTGTATCTCACGCTGGACGAGGCGCGAGCTGAGGCCGAGTTCCTGCTGGTACCTGACTACGTGCCCGGCGGAGCAACTCTCGTAGAGGTGTTCAAGGTGCGCGATGCCTACGTGCTCTATTACGATCACCAGACAGACATCTCGTTCACCATCGTGCAGGGTCCGGCGTTTTCACCGGAAGACATGCCCTTGGGGAAGACGAGTGAGGTGACCGTGCGCGGGCAGGCGGGCACGCTGGTCACTAACGAGGTCTCGGGCAACATCCTCCTGACTTGGGAGGAGGGTGAGGTAACGATCACCATTGCCGGTCAACTCTCGGCGGAAGAGATCCTGAGAGTGGCTGAGTCGTTGCAGTAACTCAACAAGACGCGACTGAACGCTGGGGGCAGATGTCTCCAGCGTTCGCGCGCGTCTCTGCACCTTTGTATGGAGTGTGTATGGAAACAGTGGTGCGAGCGGCGGGGCTGACCCGTCGCTACAAGATGGGCGACGCCTTCGTGGACGCTCTACGCGGTGTGGATCTAGTCATCTGCCGCGGAGAGTTCGTGGCTTTGGTGGGCCCTTCTGGCTCTGGCAAGTCTACAGTGCTCAATCTGATCGGAGGACTGGATCGCCCGACCAGCGGTCAGGTATGGATCGATGGTGTGGAGCTCAGTGCCACCGACGAACGAACACTGACCCGCCATCGTCGGGAACACGTGGGCTTCGTGTTCCAGACTTTCAACCTCCTGCCGCGCCTGACGGCTGAGGAGAACGTGGCCCTGCCGCTCATGTTCAGCGGTGTGCCGCACCAGGAGCGCCTGGATAGAGCCCGGGCTCTCTTGGAGCGGGTGGGCCTGACCCACAGATTGACTCATCGCCCTACCCAGCTCAGTGGTGGGGAACAGCAGAGAGTAGCCATCGCCCGGGCCCTGGTGGGCCAGCCAGCCCTGCTGCTGGCCGACGAGCCCACCGGCAATCTGGACACCACCACAGGCGGAGAGATCATGGCTCTGCTCCAGGAGCTGAATCAGGAAGGCGACCTGACCCTGTTGGTGGTGACTCACGATCCTGAGGTGGCTGCCTTCGCCGATCGCGTCGTGAAGCTGCGTGATGGGAGGGTGGAGGCATGACGCTGAGGGATCTACTCAGAACGTCTTCCGGCAATCTCGGCCGTCACCCGGTGCGTACGGTGCTCAGTGCCGTGGGCGTCACTGTGGGCATCCTGACCATCGTGACCATGGTGAGTCTGGGCGTGGGTGTACAGAAGGAGATCGTCGATCAGTTCAAGAGCGCTGGCTTGGAGACGATCAACATCTACCCGGTCACAGAGGAGCGCTTGGACTATATGCCGTTTGGGGAGCCCCAGCGCACGGTACTCATCACACCAGAGATCGTCGAAGAGATGCGGGCCAGAGACGACGTGGTGGAGGTACGCCCCATCGTCTACGTACCCTCCGGAGCTGAAGTATACCTGGAACTGGGCGACGAGGAGTTGAACGTGCGGGCATACGTGGGCGACTCGACGTGGGGCTTCGGTGATCCCTTCACCGAACCTCCCAGGCTCCTCGCCGGGCGAGAACTGGCCACCGACTCTGAGGGAGAGCTGCTGCTCAGCGTGGAGGCGCTGGAGAGCTTGGGGTACGTCGAGCAGTCTGAGTGGGAGGATTTTGTCGGGCGGGAGGTCCTCCTGGTGCTCAAAGCCCCTAGGGGCGAGACCGCGAGTTTCCCTTTCGTCGTGGTAGGCGTGCAGGAGAGCATGTACTGGGGCGCTAACATCGGAGTTTCGGACGCGCTGGCGCTGAAATCCTGGTGGTACAACGACCCGGACATTCTCGAGCACGAGGGGTACGATAGACTCAGGATCAAGGCCGTGTCGCTGAACGATGCCGTTAAGATCGTGACGGAACTGGAGGAGCACGGCTTTCGAGTGGAGTCGCTGAGGCTGATACTGGATAACATGAACAGGGCCCTGGTCGTGCTGCAAACGATGCTTGGCTCTATCGGGACATTGGCCTTGCTCGTGGCTTCCATCGGCATCGCCAACACGATGGTCATGGCGGTCTACGAGCGCACGAAGGAGATCGGCATCCTGAAGGCCATCGGAGCTTCTCCAGGAGACATCCGCAGGCTGTTCGTTGCGGAGTCTGCGTTCATCGGCCTGGTGGGTGGAGTGGCAGGGACCATACTGGGCTGGCTGCTGGGTCTGGGTCTGAACAGGCTCATCTTGGCCGTCATGCACTGGCAAGAGATCCCCGTGCGTGGCACCTTCTTCGTGGTCAATGGCTGGCTGGTCGTTCTGGCGTTGGCCTTTGCCACCATCGTGGGACTTCTTTCGGGCCTCTATCCCGCCTCCCGTGCTGCGCGACTGGACCCCATCGAAGCCCTCAGGTACGAATAGCAGACGTCTTTATCGGCACACAGGTTCTCGTCTCCGCGCCCTGTGATTGAGAAGTGCAGGGCGCGGCGGGCGATCCCTTGTCCTCTGGTTCCCTCGCTACCCCTTTGCCCTGGCGCGGCCTCTTGCCGTGTGCTAGAATCTCACCGCTCAGCCAACAGGTGGAGGGCCTCGGGCAAGGAGAATCATGGACCCACAGCTAGCTGCGATCTCGACTCGCTGGTTTTCCGTCGTCGTATCCCTCGGTGCCGGTCTGGCACTGCTGGCATACGGGATGTATATACGCCTCGGCTACACGAAGCGGTACTACCTGAGGGAAAGAAAGGGCATCTTGGGCCCCTGGGTCTATCACGTGCTGCCCCTCATGGGGATAGTACTCTGCTTGTTGGCAGTGACTGGGCTTTGCACCGATCTGGAGACTCGGCAGCGGCTCCTCATCTATCTGGTTACCCCCTCGTTCTTGATGACCTTGGTCGTCGGCCTCACCCAGCCTTGGTGGGTCAAATCCAAGTGGTTGAGACGTCTTCAGGAGAACCATCCGGACATCTTTCGCTTCGTGAGGGACGTAGCGCGCGAGGAGGTCGGGGACGATCCCGACAAGGCTCGCTCCTGGGCGGAGGCCATGGGAACTGAGCAAGGTCAAGACGAATGGGTGGCCGGGGTGCGCAAGCGGAGAGGGTGGCCACGCAGGGAACTGCACAGTGCCGAGCGGCCCTCGATCAAGGTGCCACGTCAGTTCCGCCGGCAGATCTCGGAGGTCCAGGGACTCCCGCCCAGCAGCAAGGGCCTGGAGCAGCAGATAGAGATCTACGAAGGGATCCTCTCCGAGCTGGACTGGCAGAAGGCGCCGGCCTTCTGGGCCTCGGTGCAGAACAAGCTAGGTATCGCCTACTCCGCCCGGCGGCGGGGGGACAAGCCTGAGAATCAGGAGAAGGCGATTGCTGCCTATCAAGCGGCCCTGGAAGTCACCGAGAAGCGCGAGCTGCGGGTGGACTGGGCCATGGCTCAGAACAACCTGGGTGGGGCATACCGGAATCGGACAAGAGGCGACAAGGCGGACAATCTGGAGAGGGCCATAACGGCGTACAAGTCCGCTCTGGAAGTGTTGAATAGGGGAGAGTTTCCCGCACATTGCGCGGGCACGCAGAGCAGCCTGGGACGGGCCTACGTGGAACGGGTGCGCGGCGAGCGCCGGGAGAATCTGGACCAGGCTATTGCAGCGTTCGTCAACGCCTTGGACGTCTACACGGAGGAGTTTCCTGAGCAGCGAGCGAAGGTTCAGAAGCAGTTGGCAGAGGCCCTGCGGGAGCGCGAGGCTGGCTAGAAGCTGCACCTTGGCACCCAGGATGCGACACAAGGACCTGGAATGCGCGACACACGTGTTTGGCAGGCTCTGTCAACACCGTCAGACGGGGTCGCCTATGCCGAGGAGGAGGCTATGCACGGGTTGGAGTTCTCACCAGATAGCGAGTTTGCCCGACACCTTGACCAACAGGACGAACTAGCCTTCTTCCGGGAGGCTTTCGTCTTCCCCGAGGCGGACCTGATCTACCTGGATGGCAACTCGTTGGGCCGTCTGCCTGGCAGGACTGTGGAGCGGATGCGGGCCGCCGTGGAGGAGGAGTGGGGACGAGACCTCATCCGTGGCTGGAACGCAGGATGGTGGGATTCTTCGCGGCGCGTGGGCGACAAGATCGGCCGCCTGCTGGGGGCGGCACCCGGTCAGGTCGTGGTCAGCGACACCACTTCCATCAATCTGTTCAAGCTGGCCATGGCGGCCTTGGGGCTGCGCCCAGGGCGCAACCGTATCGTGAGCGACGTGCTCAACTTCCCCTCGGACCTCTATGTGCTTCAGGGGTGCGTTCGGTTGCTGGCTGATTCACACTACATCCATCTTGTGCCCTCGGGTGATGGCATGACGGTGGAGCCGAGGGCTCTGTTCGATGCCATCGACGACCAGACGGCACTGGTCACGCTTTCCCACGTGGTGTTCAAGAGTGGGTTTCTCTACGATGCCCAGGCGGTGACGGAACGGGCTCACGAAGTGGGAGCGATGGTGCTGTGGGACCTGGGCCACTCGGCGGGCGTGGTCCCCATAGAATTGGACCAGTGGAACGTGGATTTCGCTGTGGGCTGTACGTATAAGTACCTCAATGGAGGCCCCGGCGCTCCCGCTTTCCTGTACGTGTGCCGGGAATTGCAGGAGGAGGCGGTGTCTCCCATTTGGGGTTGGTTCGGGCAGGGCTCACCTTTCGATTTCGAGCTAGAATACGATCCCGCCGAAGGCATCAGCCGCTTTCTGGTCAGCAGCCCGCCTATCCTCTCCACTCTGGCAATGGAGACGGGGCTGGAGATCCTGCGGGAGGCAGGGATAGACCGTCTACGGCGCAAGTCCGTGCTCTTGACGTCGTATCTCGTGTACCTTGTGGAGACCTCGCTTCTGCCTCTGGGCTTTGCTTTGGGTTCGCCCAAGGAAGCCTCGCAGCGAGGATCGCACGTCTCTATCCGGCACCCGGAAGGGTATCGCATCAACCGCGTACTCATCGAGGAGATGGGAGTTCTGCCGGATTTCCGAGAGCCAGACAACATCCGACTGGGGCTGTCGCCTCTCTACACATCCTTCAGCGAGGTGTGGGAGGCCGTGGACCGGATCAAGCGCGTGGTTGACGAGAAGCAGTACCTGCGGTACTTCCCGGGTCGCCGATCGACCGTGACGTGAGACGCCCTGTGTTCCGTACCGCTCCTGCCTGGTGCGTGCATTCGTCAGGAGGAGACAGAGAAGGGAGTGTATACGGTGGCTGATGATCCATACCGCAAGCTCGCAGAGCGCCTGGATGCCATCCCCAACGGCTTTCCCTCGACCGAGAGCGGCATCGAGCTGAAGCTGCTGGCCAAGATCTTCACCCCAGAGGAAGCATCCCTGGGGGCCGTGATGCGCTTGACGAAGGAGCCGGCGGCCAGCATCGCTTCGCGGGCGGGCTGGAACCCCCAGGAGGCTTCTCGGGCCCTGAAGGCGATGGCGCGCAAGGGCCTGATCCTGGCCGGCAAGGGCAAGGGGGAGCTGGTCTTCGGCCTCATGCCCTTCGTCGTGGGCATCTATGAAGAGCAGTTGCCGCGGTTGGATCATGAACTGGCCACTCTGTTCGAGCAGTACTACCAGGAGACGGGCGGCGGTGGCACGCTGATCCAGGCCGCGCCCCCCGGTCACCGGGTCATCCCGGTTGAGCAGTCGATCGCCTTCGAGCCAGAGATCTTCCCCTACGAGAGGGCGTCCGAGTTGCTGCTAGGGGCCAAGGCCTGGGGCGTGCGTGACTGCATCTGCCGTGTGCAACAGCGCCTGGTGGGAAAGGGCTGTGACCATCCGGTCGAGGTCTGCCTGGTCTTCGCTCCCGTGGAAGGAGCTTTCGACCATAGTGATGTGACCAGAGCCATCACCAAGGAAGAAGCGCTGCGCATCCTGCGGGAGACCGAGGAGGCGGGGCTGGTTCACTCCACGGCCAACTATCGCGATGGCCACTACTACATCTGTAACTGCTGTAGCTGTTGCTGTGGGTTCCTGCGCAGCGTGGTGGAGTTTGGAGTGCCCACAGCCATCGCCCACTCCGACTTCAGAGTAGTGGTAGAGGAAGAGGACTGCGTGGGGTGCGCCGACTGTGTGGAGCGTTGCCAGTTCGGGGCGCTATCCGTTCCTGACGATCTGTGCGTGGTGGACTACGCTCGCTGCGTCGGATGTGGCCAGTGTACCATCGTATGCCCCTCAGAGGCGCTGCGACTGGAACGTCGCCCTGATTCTGAGGAGCTCCCCCTGGCACAGGACCGGAAGGACTGGATGGTCCGCCGCTCCGAGGCGCGCGGGATCAGCCTCTCCGAGGTTCTCTAGCGCTATGTCAATCCTGTCAGTGGAGGAGGGCAGAGGGTGATCGCTTTCGGACCTGTGCCATCCAGACGGCTCGGGCGCAGTCTGGGGATCAACAACGTACCACCCAAGGTGTGTAGCTACTCCTGCGTCTATTGCCAGTTGGGGCGCACGATCAAGATGAGCGCCGAGCGACAGGAGTTCTACAAGCCTGAGGAGATACTGGAGGCAGCCCGGGAGAAGGTCGGGAAGGCGCGGCAGAGCGGCGAGCCGGTTGATTATCTCAGCTTCGTGCCCGATGGGGAGCCCACGCTGGACACAAACCTCGGCGATGAGATCGATTCACTCAGGTCGCTGGGGATCAGGGTGGCCATCATCAGCAACTCGTCTTTGGTCTGGCGAGAGGACGTACGCGACGATCTGAGAAAGGCCGACTGGGTGTCCCTGAAGGTCGATTCCACAAGGGAGGATACCTGGCGCCGAATCGACCGTCCCCACGGATCCCTCAGGCTGGATTCGATTCTGCAAGGCATGAAGGAGTTTGCCTCATCCTTCGACGGGCAATTGGTTACGGAAACGATGCTCGTCCGCGGGGTGAATGAGGACCCGGGACAGCTTGCAGAAGTCGCTACGTTTGTCTCCCAGCTCGACCCTTCTGTTGCCTACCTCTCCATCCCTACGCGTCCCCCAGCAGAGGACTGGGTGCAGGTTCCAGCGGACGAAGGCCTCACCCAGGCTTATCAGATTCTGAGCGAGAGGCTGGACAACGTGGAATACCTCATCGCCTACGAGGGCGACGAATTCGCCTTCACGGGCCGTGTAGAGGAGGATTTGCTGAGTATCACGTCAGTGCACCCTATGCGCAGAGATGCGGTACAGGCGTTTCTCTCCAAGGCGGAGAAGGACTGGTCTGTGGTGGAGAGGCTGTTGCACGAAGGGTTGCTAGCGGAGACACAGTATAGCGGCGCCACCTTCTACGTCCGCAGGTTTCACTGAGTGGACGATGGTGGGGACCGGCTTGCTCGACCTTCGCTACACTTCGTGAGAGTCGCTTTGGAAGCGGCTGGTCACTTCTGTCGCGACCCCATCCTGAAGTGCACCATGGCTCGGTCGAGAGATCGGTATTGACGGCTCGTTGATTGGTTGTACTCGCTCCCGACGTGTGGTATATATAGCTCAAACCCCATGCTCACCAGATGGGAGAATCCTCGAGGCGGAAAGGAGTCGAAGATGTCTGGATGGCTCAAAGCGGGATTGATCGGTGCTGTGATCGTGATAGCCCTGAAGGTGCTGGAGGTGGTGCCCTGTGTTGTGTGCTGCGCGCTGCCGCTCGAGTGGGTGGCCTTGGGGTGTGTCGGGGCACTAGCTGCCTACTGGATCGTTCCTCCCCGGACCATGGGCGCAGGAGCGGGGCAGGGTGCTCTGGCGGGTCTGATAGCGGCGGCGATTGGGGGTATTGTCGGCATCGGCGTGAATGTGGTCGGTGCGACCGCGTTGGCCCCATTGCAGGTCGCCATGCTCAGACAGCTCCCGCCAGAGATGCTGCAGGCAATGGTGCAGTCAGGGTTCGATCCCAGCATGCTCACCGGCGCGGGGACCGGAGTGGTGGAGACTATCACCGGTGGTGCCATGTGCTGCGGCGTGGGACTAGTGATCGCGGCGGCCTTGGGCGCCCTTGGCGGGCTAATCTTTGCAGCCATCAAGTCCGAGTAGGGATCGGCGCTGATCCTGCTGAACGGGAATCCTGGGGGCATTCGCTCGCTGGCGGTGCCGTGCGCAGCGAGTGACTGCCTGCAGGGAGTGAGGATGCAGCCTCACCGCTTGGCTACCGAACGGTAGACCTCCATGGTTTCTCGTGCTGCCCTCTCCCAGCTAAACCTGCTGGCTTGCGCGGGGCCTTTCCTCCTGAGTTCGTTGCAGAGTTCGTCGCTCTCCAACACCGTCTTCATGGCCTTTGCCAGGTCGGCGACGCTGGTGGGATCGACGGACAAGACTGCCTCGCCGGACACCTCGGGCAGACTGGACGCGTTGCTGGCGACAACGGCCGCCCCGCAGGCCATGGCCTCGAGCACAGGTAGGCCAAACCCTTCGTACAGGGAAGGGAAGACGAACAGTTCCGCGGCCGAGTAGAGGGCGGGCAAATCGACTTCAGGGACGAAGCC
This sequence comes from uncultured Anaerolineales bacterium, assembly GCA_964577995.1. GTDB lineage: Bacteria > Chloroflexota > Anaerolineae > UBA7937 > B3-Chlor > JAUVXJ01. The sequence continues at coordinate 4,866 of CAZOBP010000062.1, read as the reverse complement.
GGTGAAGAGTACCTCGTCTTCCAGGCCCAGATCCCGGAGCCTGCGGAAGAAATCCCCGTACAGCCAGCCCTTCTTGCCTGCCACGACCAGGCCCACCTCCGACCCTTCTCCCCGCAAGCGACGATAGGCCTCCAAGAGCGCCGTCAGGTTCTTCCTCGGCTCGATGGTCCCCAATGAGAGTATGAAACGCTCTGGCAGGCCATGCGTGTGACGGACTCGGGCTATGGCCTCGTTGGACGCTGGGCGAAAGCTCGCGTTCACGCCTTCGTAGATGACATGTATCTTCGCCTCGTCGAGTCCGTAGAAGCGGATCGCATCTTTCGCTGTGTGCATGGACACGGTGATGACGGCATCGGCAGCCCGCAGAAACCTGGGCATCATCAACGTCAGGAACCAGCGATTGAGAGGCTTGTGGGTCTCAGGATAGAGGCGGAAGATGAGATCGTGAAGGGTGAACACTGTCTTCACCCGGGAGAGGCGAGGCAGAAGATGGTCGGTGGCGTGGAACAGATCGGTGTCTGGAAACATACGGTCCTGCGGGATACCTAAGAAATGGGCCAGCAGGGCGCTCAATCGCCAGGGTTTGGTGTCCAGATTGGTGGTCAGATGAGGCACCCTGTCCAGCGGGGGAGCGATCTCCGCATCGCCAGGACGATGATAGAAGGCGATGTACTGGTTCTCCTCATCGGCGGCCAGTAGGGCCGACGTGAGTTCCTGGGCGTAGCGGCCCAGGCCGGCTCGACCATGTACGGCCGGAGATGTGTCTATGCAGATCCTCATTCTATCTCCCTACGCGTGAGCGCACTCCATCGGGCGTTGGCGGACTTGGTTCTCCGCTTAGCCCGCAATGCGTCGGTGTGTGGTCGTCCATGTGGAATGTGAGGCGGTGGCAACCTCAGGCTCGTTTGTTGGAGAGAGCGTCGTGGCATGGCGTTCTGGCTCGCTACTGACGCGTCAAGTCCTCATACACCGCCATGGTCTCGCGGCCCATCCTCTCCAGCGTGAAGTGGTGTTCGATTCTCTTACGTCCTCTCTTACCCATCGCCTTGGCCTCTTCTTCGCCGGTCAGGAGCCTGACCAGCGCCCTGGAGAGGGCAAGCGGGTCCTTGGGGGGAACGACGAGGCCTGTTTCCTCGTGGACTGCCTCCTCCCTGACGCCCGTGACATCGCTGGCTACCACCGGCAGCCCGGCAGACATGGCCTCCAGAATGGTGATGGGCAAGCCCTCTCCGTCGGTCGTCGAGAGCACGAAGATGTCGCTAGCGGCGAGGGTCTGGGGGATGTCACGGCGGAGCCCGGTCAACGTGACATGGGCGTCCAAACCAAGTTTGGCGATAAGCGACTCGATCCGCGGCCGATAGGGACCATCGCCGACCACCAACAAGTGGACATCCGAGCCTTGAGGTCTGACCAGGGCGAAGGCCCTGATCAAGGTATCGACATCCTTTGGGAAATCGAGGCGACAGACGGTGGTGACGAGCGCGGAAGTCGCCGGCACACCCAAAGCCGTGCGCTGCTGGACCCTATCCACTGCCACGTTGGCGAACCGCTCAGCGTGGATGCCATATCTGACAAGATGCATTCGCTCCCGCGGCCCGAAACCGTGTGCCAGGAAGTTCTTCCGTTCCGCCTCGGAGACGACGATGAAGGCATCCGTGAACCGGCTGAGTAGTCGCTCCACAGTCAGCAGAGTGGCCCTCTTGGCCAGACCATAGAACGGTGCCGTGAAACCGTGAAGGGAATAGACGACTTTCGGACGCTTGCTACCCAGTGAGCCAGCAGCCAGTCGTCCGTAGAGGGCGGCCCGACCCCCGTGGCAGTGCAGGAGATCGAAGCCTTTGAGCTGCAGCAGCTGCCGCAGTTGGTGCACCGCCCTGATGGACGGGCCACCAGCCATCTCCAACCGCTGGAACGGCACATTGTGGTCGATGAAGTCTTCCGCGGTGACGTTACCACCATCCTCAGCCATCCCCACCATCACCGCGAATCGCTCAGGATCGAGGAGCCTGCTCAGGTCCAGGACGTGGACCGCGCCGCCACCGCGAGATGAGGCCACCAGGTGGAGGGTGGAGATCATGGGCGCGCTCCCGTGCCCCTCACGCGGTGCCGCCTGATCCACCCTCTAAAGGCCACGGTGCCCAGCCGTGGGGTCTGAAGGCTGTAACGGAGGGCGTGGAGACTGTGCCTGGCAGCCGGCATTAGCTTTCGTTCCCTCCACAGGGCGGCGGCGATGGCGCCATGGTTGCGGGCGTAGCCTTCGGCAAGGGCAGCTCGATGCTGGCGCCTGACGTGAGGCTGCGTCTGCTCCAGCTTTTGCAGTACCTGCAAGACGCCTGAGCGCAGGGCTGCAACATCTCGGCTGATGCTCTGTCTGTGGCGGCGGATGGCGGCTACGTCGCCGGGTGCGTGGACAAATGGGAAGTGCGCGGCGATGCGTAGCCACAGATCGTAGTCCTCCACCGCGATGAACTCTGGACGTTCATCGAATGGTCCTACGACGTCCAGACAATCGTGCCGGACCAGGACTACTGGCGGGAACAGGAAGTTGCCTTCTAGCAGGTCAGCGAGGGCATCGCCGGTCGGCGTGGGCAAACCGTCCAGCACGCGCCCTATCGGCGCCTGGGGATCGTCGCGGAAGAAATAGCCGTTGGAGTAGGCCAGCCCTGCCTCTGGGTGTTGCTCGAAAGCAGCCAGTTGGAGGGCCAGTTTGCCAGGCAAGAACAGATCGTCCGAGTCGAGGAAGGCTATGTATTCTCCCCGCGCCGCCGCCAGTCCCGCGTTGCGAGTGGCAGCAGGCTGTCCCCGGTGTGGCAGACAGAGATAGGTCACGGAGCCGCCAAACTGGGCCACGATGTCTGCGGTATGGTCTGTTGAGCCGTCGTCGCCAACGATGATTTCTACGTGGGGATATGTTTGCGCCTGCACGCTTCGGATGGCGTCGGTGATGTAGGCGGCGCGATTGTACGTTGGGATGATCACGCTGACCAGAGGCAAGCGGGGATCCTTGGAGGGGCCCGTTCCGTTAGTGGATTCGGGTGAGCAGCTCCTTTCCAGGGGACGACTAGCCTGCACCTTCACCTTTCCCGAGCGGAGCTCTTGCCGAGTAGTTTCCGGCGCACGACGCGAAGGGCGACGCGCGGAGCAGCCATAGGAGATAGCCCGAAGGACCGTCTGAATACCCTCGCCGCATGCCCTGGGTGACCAGGCAGGTTGTTGACGGCCACCACCGCCAGACGCTCTGCCAGGTGCCGGTCGTGTGCGGCTCTGTCCACTGGCCCCACCAGGTGCCAGTAGCGCTGTGATACTGCACTTAGCTCCAGCATGTACTGGTCCCATGCGGTGCACGTCTTGGAGGCAGGGTGGAGCCGAAACTTGGCTATCGGTTCATCGACATAGGTCACTCCGCAGTGCTGCAGAAGACGACACAAGAGGTCATGGTCCATGGCGTACTGAAGGGTGCCATCGACCCCCCCGACGAGTTCGTACGCAGACCCTGGAAAGAAGAACCCGGGCTGATGCCAGCCGTATTGCTGTTCCCAGAACTTGACCATGTTCTCAAATGTGATGGCGTACTGGGGTATGAGCATCTCTCGGCCAGAACGAAGGTCGACGTTGATGACAGGGCCTGCAATACACTTTCCCGGGTGTTGGGCGTAGGCTCGGCCCGCTGTCTTCAATGCTTGCGGGAGGTAGGTATCGTCTGAGTTGAGCCAGCCGAGGAGGTCCCCCTTGGCGCGAGCGAATCCCTTTTGCAAAGCGTGATACTGTCCTTCGTCCGGCTCGCTGGCCCAATACGTCAGGTGAGCCTCGTACTTGCGGATGATATCCACACTGCCGTCGGTAGAGCCACCGTCAATGACCATGTACTCCAGGTTTGGATACCCCTGGTCGAGGACAGACAGGATGGTCTCTTCGAGGAAAGCGCCTTGTTCGTACGATGGCGTGACAATGGAGATCAGGGGCAGGTGCTCAGTCATGGCCCTCCGTTTCCTGATAGCGGAAGTCCCGATACCAGTCTATGGTCCTCTGCAAGCCCTCCTCGAAGCTAGTCTGGGCCCGGAATCCGAACTCGCGTTCTGCCCGAGTGGTGTCGAGGCACCTTCTGGGTTGTCCTCCTGGCTTGCTGGTGTCCCAGACGATACGCCCTGGGAAGCCCGTGAGTTCAACGATAAGATGGGCCAGATCCTTGATGGAGATCTCGAACCCTGCGCCGATGTTCACCGGGTCTGGCTTGTCGTACATCTCAGCGGCCAGCACAATGGCCTCGGCGCAGTCCTCGACGTAGAGGAACTCGCGTGTCGGCGTGCCGTCGCCCCACACGACGATCTCCTCTTCGTCGTTATCTATGGCATCGAAGCATTTCTTGATCAAGGCCGGGATGACGTGGGAACTGGCGGGATCGAAGTTGTCCCTGGGGCCATAGAGGTTCACAGGTAGCAGGTATATGGCGTCGAACCCATATTGCTGCCGGTAGGACTGCGCCTGTACCAGCAGCATCTTCTTGGCCAATCCGTAGGGAGCATTGGTCTCCTCGGGATAGCCGTCCCAGAGGTTGTCCTCCCTGAAGGGCACCGGCGTGAACTTGGGATAGGCACAGATAGTGCCCACGGCCACGAACTTCTCGACTCCGTTCAGGTAGGCGTAGTGCATGGTCTGAACGCCCATCATCAGGTTGTCGTAGAAGAACTGGCCGGGATGCTCCCGGTTGGCCCCGATGCCGCCCACTATGCCCGCGATGTGGATCACGATGTCGGGGCGGAAGTCTTGATAGAGGCGGATCACGTCAGGTTGGTTTCTGAGGTCGTATTCACGGCTGCGGGGAGCGAAGACCTCGCTGCACCAGTCCGTTTGTCGCAGTCGGTCCAC
>CAZOBP010000061.1:0-14432 GCA_964577995.1 uncultured Anaerolineales bacterium | reverse complement strand
TGCCGCCAGCAATGCGGCGCGCCTCCAAGCCCGGTCGGGTTTGCTCCTTCCTAGGTTGCAGCATCGCGGTTTGACCAGGATGTGGTACTCTGTGCCAGTTGCTACCGCGAAGCAAAGGACGAAGCCTTACACATAATACTCCCTTGCGGAATCTATGTCAATCACCGTTCCAGAGCGGAGCGCCAAAGAGGAGGGTTCTGGTCAGGGATGCGTCAGCACGGCCGCCTATGGCCAAGTCTGTCACGCAGGCCCTAGCCGATACCGCGCGCGGATCCGCCACGCGCGAGGATCCATCAACTACGTGGCCTGTTCCGCACAACTGCTGTAGAATGGGTTGGCCATGGAACGAGCCCCGGGCACCGTGGCCTGTGGCCGAGCACTCCTGTCGCCCCGCAACCTGCCCTCAGCGAGCTTTGAAGGAGGCAAGGATGAGCAGCACTCCTTTCTACTCCTGGCGTCCCCACCCCTGGCACGGGCTGGAGCCAGGTCCCGCGCCTCCCAGCATGGTCTACGCCTACGTCGAGATCACGCTCTACGACTTCACCAAGTACGAGGTGCACAAGGACGCGGCCTATCTCGCCTTGGATCACCCGCAGCGGACCTCTTCGCAGCCGCTCACCCTGCACGCGTCGATCTCTAGCGTTTGACAGTGGCACCAGCCCGCGATAGAATCGTTTTACCAGATTGCGACAGCACGTGCCACGGGCTGCGATGAGAGACAGCGAAGTGACCTAGGGTTCCGGACAGCGGGAGAAGTAGGTGGCACGAGAGCGTCCCCAACCGCCCCCGCTGGCTGCGATTCTCGTTAGCTGCCAAGTTCAAACCAGTGAATAGGGAGAAACTGCATGGACGACGACTCAGTCATCATCATCGGCGCCGGGTTCGCAGGGCTTTCGGCTGGGATCTACGCGCAGATGAATGGCTACCGCACGCGAATCTTTGAGATGCACAACTTGCCGGGTGGCCTGTGCACAGCCTGGAAACGCAAAGGGTACACCATTGACGGCTGTGTCGCCTGGCTGGTGGGCTCCTCACCCCAGAGCGGCATGTACCGCTACTGGGAGGAAGTCGGCATTGCCCAGGGGCGCGAGTTCATCAACATGGACGAGTACATGCGCTACGAGAGCGCCGATGGGCGCACCCTCATCTTCTACTCGAACGTGGACAGGCTGGAGGAGCATCTGCTAGAGTTCTCGCCCCAAGACTCCGAGCCCATCCACGATTTCGTCCAAGGTATCCGCATGTGCCTCGGTTTTGACCAGGCCTCCGAATCAGACCCGCCGCTCAGGCGCCTGCAAAAGGGTCTCAAGCTCGGACTGATTCTGGCGACCAAGGGGAGAGCAATGCGGAAGTGGATGAAGATCACCGCCGCGGAGTTCTCCACGCGGTTCAAAGACCCAGTACTCCGCGAAGGGCTGCTGGAAATGTGGATTCCAGAATTCTCCATGTTCTTCATGCTCTTCACCTTTGCCTACCTGCACAACAGGAATGCGGGTTACCCCATCGGCGGTTCCTTGCCCATGTCGCAGGCACTGGCCAAGCGCTACACTGAACTGGGGGGAGTCATCCACTACGATAGCCGGGTGGAGAGGATTCTCGTCGAAGAGGACAAAGCGGTGGGCGTCCGACTGGCGGATGGGAGTGAGCACCGCTCGGCCCGGGTGGTGTCCGCGGCGGATGGGTATACCACCATCTTCAAGATGCTGGAAGGCAAGTACGCGGATGAGGAGACGCGCGAGCCTTACGAGAAATGGCCCCTCTTTCCGCCGTTGTTGTACGTGGGAGTGGGAGTAAGCCGCTCTTTTCGCGATGAGCCCAAGACGGTCGGTGGCACGAGTTTCCCCTTGCGCCAGCCGACGGAAATCGGGCATGAGGTGCGGGACAGAATGCCGGTCCACATCTTCAACCAAGATCCCACACTGGCGCCGGCCGGCAAGACCAGCCTGGTGGTGATGATGGCCAGCAGTTACGAGTATTGGAGAGAGCTAGCGCAGGATCCGACAGCCTACAAGGAGAAGAAAGAGCAGGTAGCGCGCACAGTGGTGGAACTGCTGGACCAGCGCTTCCCCGGTATCTCCCAGAGGGTGGAGATGGTGGATGTGGCGACGCCGTTGACTTTCGAGCGCTACACGGGCAACTGGAAAGGCAGTTTCGAAGGCTGGCTGATCACGCCGGAGAACTCGTACACCATGATGAAGCGCATGCGCCAGACCCTGCCCGGCCTGCGGAACTTCTATATGTGCGGGCAGTGGGTCGAGCCGGGCGGCGGTCTTCCGACCGGTGTCATGTCCGGACGTCGCCTTGCACAGGCATTGTGCAAACAGGACGGGACAAAGTTCCAGACCACGGTGGTCTAGGTCTGTGGGTCTTGACGTTCACAGTTGGCCTTGACTGCCAAGCAGTCGCTCAACCTGAGGGCCGCTGTCGTCCCGTGATCTCTGTGAGCCAGCTTCGGAGGAGGCAAGGATGAGCAGCACTCCTTTCTACTCCTGGCGTCCCCACCCCTGGCACGGGCTGGAGCCAGGTCCCGCGCCTCCCAGCATGGTCTACGCCTACGTCGAGATCACGCCCTACGACTTCGTCAAGTACGAGGTGGACAAGGCCACCGGCTATCTCCTCGTGGATCGCCCCCAGCGCGCTTGTCCGCGACCGCTCTTCAGTACCGCTTCAGCCCCAGCGCCAGATAGATGTCATACCGTGCAGGTCCAAAACTCCAGAAGCCGCCTCTGAGGCGGTAGCCGCCGCTGGTCCGACCTAGCCCAGCGTCTGGCTGGCCGGTGGTCCCGCTTAGTTCGTACTCCCCGTCGCCGCTGAAGGTGTGTCCTCCGCCATCGACCGACCACCAGGAGAGGTCATAGCTGGTAGCCATGGGAGCCGACACGGCTACTCCTGGCTGAGCCAGGGCCTTCCCGCCGAGGGCCAGCAAGGCGGTCAAGATCAGCAGTGCGCAGCTTATGGTAGCCAGGGTTCTCAGGGTCATGCTGACCTCCTAGGGCGGGCAGGTGCTGCTGTAGAAGGTGTAGTTCTCGTCGTACACCCCGGCGCAGGTGAAACCGCTGCCAGACCTGGGCCCGCCGGCGAGCTGAGAGCCGCCCACCATAGTGGTGACGTAGGCGCCGTTGAAGATGGTGTTTGTGCCGCCGCTCACGAGCGATGTGTCCACCTTGACCGTGTACGGGCTGGTGGAGGAGGTGTGATCGTTGTAGACTCCATACGTGTCACCGCTGATGCGCGAGTGGTCCACGGTCACCAGGAAGCTGCCGGACACGGGGCCGGAGTTGAGGATTCCCCTACTGTCGGTGCCCTGCGCTGTGAGGGTGACGTTGGACATCACTGCCGGGGAGTGCTGGTTATACACCGCCCAGTTCTCGGAACTGCTTCCTGAGGCGGTGGCGGTGACATTGATCATGGTCGTTGAGCAGTAAGCGTTACGGATGGCCCTGGCGCTGTCTCCTCCCGAGGCCATGGCCGTCACGTCGGTCATGGTGATGGAGACCCCGTCGTTGTAGATGCCGTAGTTGGCGTCGGTGGCCCCCGAGCCCTGGGCGGTGACGCCCTTCATGGTAGCTGTGGAGACATCGTTCTCCACGCCCACAGCCGTGGCCCCTCCTGCGGCGAGGGCGGTCACGTTGACCATGGTGGGAGACGCAGAGGAGGTGGTGGCGTTGCGCACGCCGTAGTTGGCGTTCCCGCCCCAGGCTGAGGCCGTCACGTGTGTCAGGAGAGGCGAGGTGTCTCCGTTGTAGATGGCGATAGCGTAATAGCTTCCGCCGCTGTTCTCCACGGTCAGGAAGCGGAGCTCCGCATTGTTCGCCCCCACCACCGTGCCACTATGATAGGACGAGCTCCCTGACGCTATGATGGTGGTGACCAGTTCACCGGAGCCTTCGATGTCCACCCAGTCCTTCATCGCCAGCGACTGGCTGCCCAGGTCATAGCGCCCCGGCTCGATCTTGAGCAGGTAGGGGTTGCCCACCGACGCGTCAGAGATGCCCTTCAAAGCGACGAGCAGGGCCGCGCCGTTGTCCAGAGGTGTGCCCACCGGACTCACGATCACCGTCGTGGCGTACGCGTTGGAGCAGGTCCACTCCGCGCCGGTCCACTTCATCACCTGGCCTGGTCCGCAGCCATTCTGACCGATGTCGGCCAAGGCGATGGTGCCGTTCTCGATCTCCGCGCTGTTCACGCATCCTGCACAGCTCAGGTTCAGCGCCGCTCCCCCTTGGGAGGAAGACCCAGCATAGTTCACCCCCACATCCAAGGCGTAGAGGGCGTACGGTGCGGCCGTCAGTTCCTGAAGATCCGACAAGATGGTATAAGGATCCGAGCTCGCGCTGAGCCGCACGCCGATCTGGAGCCACCGCTTCCTCCCATCGAACACATCTCCGAAGTCAAGTTGAACCGTGAACAGCCCGCCGATCACCGTCTGGTCCAGCACAGTGACCACCGGTCCCACGGGGTCGCTGTTGGAGTCGAAGAGTTCGAACTGGAAGTCGTAGAGGCCGTTCGCGGGGTCACCCTCGTCCATGAGACGGCCCTGGTAGGTGAAGGCGAAGCCCACAGGCAAGGGGTCCTGTGCCGCGGGTCTCGTCGAGGCTGTCGCTGGCCCGCGGGCGAGGACGACGCTCACGCTGCCCACAAGGGCCAGGATCAGGCTGGTGAAGAGAAGAGGCTTGACGAACCTTCTCGTGTCCATCTCTTGCTGCCTCCTTCATGGCTGGGGATTGAATGCGCCTGGCTGGTAGATGCGGACGTCTGGCAGGATTGGGCTTTTCCTTGCGGTTCCTCTCACCTCCCTTCGCTCGTCACGCGGGCTTCCTCGCGGACCGAAGCCGATCGACTGCTGTCTTCTTCGACCCTGTGGCTCCGAGTGGCACGGGGTCGGCGGACTCTGCTCCAGGGCCCACGAGGGAAACGGCAGTCTGCAGTGTTTGACTGTAGCTCCGGCCCGCTATGCGATGATTGTACCAAAGTCTGTACAAGCATTGCCAGGAGTGTGCGCTTGGCGACGACAGCGGGGCCAGAGATTCCGGCCCACGGGAGAAACCAGTGGTGCGTGCCCGGCGGCGGCGACGCACCGAGCCCTCAGGCCCTCCAGGCCGGCAACGCGGCGAGGCTCCCGGCCGTCGTCACCCGGGCGAAAAGGGCCGGGTATCTCCTCGTGGACCGCCACCAGCGTACCTCTTCGCAGCCGCCCACCCTGTACGGGTTCGTCCCCCGCACCTATTGCGGCCAGCGGGTCGCCGCTCTGTGCGACGGTGCCAACGAGGGGGATGGCGACCCTCTGGACATCTGCGTGGTCAGCGAACGGCCCATCGAGCGGGCCGAGATCCTCCTTTGTGCCCGCGCGGTGGGCGGCATCAGCACCATCGACGGCGGCAAAGCGGATGACAAGATCGTGGCCGTGCTCGAGAACGACAACTTCTGGGGGGAGGCCACGGACGTCTCGGACCTGCCGCCCCGCCTCATCGAGCGGCTGGTTCACTACTTCGCCACCTACAAGCTGGTTCCCGGGCAGGAATCCCAGGTCTCTGTACAGGCGGCATACGGCAGCGCCACCGCTCAAGAGGTCGTCGCGGCGGCCATCGAGGACTACCAAGAGGTATTCGGGAAACCGCAGGGCCCCGGAGACTGAGCAGCGCGCCGCCGCACCACTCGCCACCCTCTGCAACTCAGACCTGCTCCTGCGTCTCCTCGAAGTGAACGTTGAGGGCGGCCAACTCCTCCAGCAATCTCTGGAGCAGCGGCCCTGTGATCAGCTGCTCCGGCGTGAACAGACCCTTGGCCTTCAGGTCACCGCGGGCGAACAAACGGGCCACGATGGCCCCGGTGAAGGCGGTGGTGCGGGCCATGGAGGTGAAGCCCAGCCTGTCGTCGTACCGGTCCACCATCTCCACCTTGAGGCGGACGGGACTCCCATCCTTCTTCCCTATGGCCTCCACACGGAAGAGGGTCACGTCGCGCTCGCCCTCCTCCAGCTTGACATGGGGGTAGAGCACCGCGTCGACCAGCCTCTTGGGTGCCACCTCCACGCCGTCCACCTCCACAGGCTCCTCGCTGAGCAGCCCCAGCTCCTTGAGCACCGTGACCTTGGCCGCGTAGCCGGGCCAGCGAATGGTCTTCTGCGTGCCCACCTTCAGGCCCTTCAAGGCCTCCAGGTCCATCAGCCAGGGCAAAAACCCCTCGTGCCAGGCCTCGACCTCCCCCACACCGGGAAAGAACACCGTCTCCACTCCCGAGTAGCGACCCACCAGCTTCAGTTCCCCGTCTTCAACGACGTGAACATCCTCCTCCCTCAAGGGCAACTTCCGCCCGCCGAAGACGATCTTGTAACCCAGGGGCGGGGTGGAAAACTCAGGGATGCCGCCGCACTTGATGTGCAGCTCGCTTACCTCGTCCAGCTTCTCCGCCAGGTGGCGGGCCAGGATCTCGGTCAAGCCCGGCTCCACGCCACATCCCAGGATGACCAGCCCGCCCGCTCTTTCCACCTCTCGCCTCAGGTCCGGAAGCTCCCCCTCGAGCGGCCGAGCCAGATCCACGAGCGGTGTCCCGGCGGCCACTGCCGCCCGGATGCCCCAGGCCACAGCGGCCCAGGGAAGAGCGCCCACGATGCTATCGAAGCCCGCCATCAGCCGGGTTGCTGCGGGCAAGTCGCTCAAGTCGAGGGCTATGGTGGAGAGCTTCTTTGCGCCCTCCAGGCCCCGAAGTCTGGCCAACGCAGCGTCCAACTGCTCCTGATGGAGATCACAGAGGACGACCTCTGATACGTCAGCGTCGGACAAAGCGTTGAAGGCCGCCGCCGGACCCATCAGCCCGCTGCCCAAGACCAGGATTCTCATTCAGATATCTCTCCGCTTGCCCCTTCCCGGTTCAATACTCAAGGACCAAGCCGACCCCCACCTCCTGGAGATGAACGACCCTCGACAGGGTCATCTTGGATCCCAGATCCGTGCAGTGGCACGCATGCACCGAGCCCGGAGCCAGAGCTTTCATGTACTCCAGGGTTCCCTCCAGTTCCTCGGCGGGAGGGTCCAACAGATGAAGGCCTCCCACGATGTCCACAACTCTGCTCTCACCACAGACCCTTCTCGCCTGCTCTACGATGTTGCAGATGCCGGCGTGGGAGCACCCTGTGATAATCACCAAGCCATCAGGCGACTTGTAGGCCAGCGCCGAGTCATCGAGGAGAAAGTCATCCTTCTCGACACCAACCTCGACGATCATGCCTATAGGCTTCTGGGCTTCGAAGTCGTTGGCCCTTTCGATCTCTCCCAGGAACACCAGCCGTTCCGTCAACCACACCGGACTTCTGCTCAGTTGGAGGTGGAAGAAGCCAGAGAGCCTGTCGGCGGAGAGCAAGGAACCGATCTCTGGCAGGTCGCCGACCCTTCTGGAGGACAGCGTTTGTGGATGGGTGACCAGCGTGGGCTTCTTCGCCTTGAGCTTCTCGATTTTCGCTTCCGTGTAGAGCCGCAAGAGGGGCACGAGCCCCCAGGTGTGGTCCATGTGGCCGTGAGACAGCACCACGAAGTCCACATCCAATAGATCGAGAGAGAGCTTCCGGGCGTTGAGAATGAAGGCCTCTGAATAGCCAACGTCGAACAAGACCTTCTTCCCCTCGGTCTCGACGAGATACGACACGCCTGGCTCGCCCAGGAAGTACCGGTCGATGAGCGTGTTGTTGTCCACCAGCACGGTGAGCTTCATCTGTGCACCAGCAAGAGTTTCAACAGGCGCCCCTCAGGCCCTCCTGGTGTGGCGCGGCCCCTCTCGCGCGAAAGAGGCGCAACAGACCAGGCCCAGGACGCGCCGAACGGCTGCCTCCTCTCAGATCCTCCACTCACCACCTTCGATAACCAGCCTGCCATCCAGCAGCAGATCGGGCTGAGGGATCACGAAGTCCTCGTGGAGGTCCGCCACCACTCTCCCGCCCATGTGCGAGCTATCCCCGATGGCCAGATGCACCGTGCCCTTGATCTTTTCCGCCTCCAGCACGTTGTCCGGCTGCTTAGCGTTGGGGTTGGTGCCGATGCCCAACTCCGCCAGGTTGCGGCGGGCCAGGTGCACCTGCTCTTCACTCCCCAATTGGAGCAGCTTCCTGAACTCGTCGCCCACCTTGCCCCCGCCTTCGAGAGACACCACCAGTCCCTTCTCGAAGTGGAAGGACATGTCCTCCGCTAGATGGGGATACCAGCCCGCCTGGGCCACGATCACCCCCTCAGCCGTGCCCTCCAGCGGCGCGGCATAGGCCTCCCCGGCGGGAAGGTTGCTCCAGGCCGCCCTCTCCGTGCAGAGCCCTGTGTCCACTCCCCCCTCTCGACCGGCCACACTGAAGGAGATGTCCGTCCCACCCGGAGAGCGGACCGTAGCCCTCTCGGCCTCCGTGACCAGTTGGGCCAGCTTCTCCGTGTCCTCTGCCACCTGCTGGTAGTCCACCGACATGGGGCCGCCCGGATGGAACATGCGGGCCTCGAATCCAGGCATGCTCGCGATGCGCGCCCCAGCCTCGGTGGCCCGGGCCCGGCCGGCGGTATGGGAGAGAGAGTAGTTGACGATGGCGATAAGTACGTCGGCCTGAGACATCTTCTCCGCCACCGCCTCACCCGGCTCGCTGCCGTGCTGCCCCGCCGACGGGTAAGGATAGAAGTCCACCATCGACTGGAGGAAACTCTCCCGCGCTATGTCCGCCACCATCCTGGCCAACGCAGAGCGCTCCATCTGGTCTTGCAACACCAAGAGATCCTTGTCCGCCCAATGCTCCAAGGTAGGGGGATCGGCCACCACCAACAACCTCTCTCCCTCCTTCAGACCCATGTTGACCCGCAACATGCTGAGCACGCCGTCCTCGATCAGTTTCCTCACCGGCCAACCCATTCGTTCCTCCTTTGGGCTGTAATGGGTGGTTCGTACCGCCACCCAACTCATTGTACCTCAGAAAAGGCGGGCACATATCGGTGCCCGCCGAGCGTGACCGTCCACGTTCCCTGAGTTCGTGCAGAGGCATCGGACACGAAGCTATCCGCGAGATTCCGATAGCACCTCCTCAGATATGAGAAATAGCGGATCGGCGATGCGCCCCAGCGATTCCTCCAACTCGGCTTGATAGTCAGCATCAAAGAAGGCCTTCTCGAAGGTCTCCAGGTCGGGAAAGTAGGCTTCGGTCATGTAGCGATAGGGAGCCTCGTCCATCTTCCAGGCGCGCTTGATCACATAGAAATCGCTCTTGATGACGCCTGGAATGGACATGTTGCTCTCCTGATGAGTTGTCGTGCGCCACTTGAGGAATTCTTCATGATCGGCGCCGGCCGGCAGATTATAGACCACAGTCAGCTTGATCACGGTCCCCCCTATTCGCTCGCGCTGCGCTTGTCCAGCCCATAGTACTGGTTGGCCTGCTCCAGCGTGACGTAGCCATTCTTCACGTCCTGTTTCACCAGCTCCACGGGGCGCTCCATGGGGTCGCCCCAGCCGGCGCCCGTGGCGGTCATGACCCGGATCACGTCGTCCGTGTTCAAGGTCAGGCCCGTCGTCACCGAGTAGCGCTCCTTCTCGCCGTTGGCACGCTCGATCTCAATGTAGTTGGGGGAACCCGGCTGGCCACCCTTCAGGGGCCACGGTGGCACCTTGGAGCGGGTGTAGGCCACCGTCAGCCAGGCGTTGTCGGACTTGATGCGATAGTCGATGCGCACCCCCTTGCCGCCCCGATGGAAGCCAGCGCCGCCATCCTCGTCGTGGAAGCTGAGGTAGTCCACCGTCACACCGTAGCGCGCTTCGGCCACCTCAGCCGGGCAGTTATAGGTTTCGCCATGCAGCCCCGAGAACTGACCTGCGTTTCCATCGGAGGTGGGCGATCCGCCCCAGCCGCCCAGCTCGGGCTCGATCACTGCGTAGCTCCGGCCGGTGTCGGGATGGATGCCGCCGAAGAGCGTGCCGCACACGGAGGCGAAACTGCCCGCGGGCAGCCGGTCTGGCATCTGTTCGGCCAGGCAGCGCCAGATCAGATCGTGCAACCTGATGGTGATCTCATAGTAGATGCCCTGGGCCGCTGGGTGGATCGGATCGAAGACGCTTCCGTGACGCGTCAGGACCTTCAAGGGACGGAAGGTGCCACCATTGCTCAGCCTTTCCGGCGAGACGATGCCCTTGAAGGCGATCTGGCAGGCCACAACCGCTTCGTCCCGGCTCATGTTGAAGGGGCCCGGGTCCTGATCCGGATTGTCCCGAAGGTCCACGATGAACTCGTCGTCCGTGATCTCCACTGAGACCACGTAGTCAGGCCCCTGGTCCTGTTCTTCGACCAGGTGGTACTTGCCATTGGGCAAGCGTCTGAGCGCGGCCAGGGTGACCTGCTCGCCATACTCCAGGTAGTCTTCAACAGCTTGCAGAAACACGTCCTTGCCGTACTTGTTCACGATCTCGAGAACGCGGCGTTCGCCAACCCGGACCGAAGCTACACCAGCCCAGAGATCGCCCGTCAGGAAATCAGGCATGCGACAGTTCGAGGTGAGGATGTCGAACACAGACTGGATGGGTTGGCCCCGGGAAAAGAGCTTGACGGCAGACAGGATGATTCCCTCCTGAAAGATCTCCGTCGCCTCGGTGGACATGCTGCCGGGCACCATGCCTCCCACATCATTCCAGTGGGCGATATTGGCCACCCAGGCCACGACGTCTTCGCCCGCAAAGACCGGCATGACCAGTACGACGTCATTCAGGTGGGTCACCCCGCCGGTGTAGGGGTCATTGGTGATAAAGATGTCCCCCGGCTCGACGTCCCCCGGCCGGTTGAACTTCTCGATCACCCGCTTGACGGTCTTGTCCAGTACTCCGACGAAGGCCGGTATCCCGGCCCCAGAACCGGCCAGCTCGCCGTACTTGTCCATGATGCCCGTGCCCATGTCCAGCACTTCGTAGATGATGGCACTCATCGCCGTGCGGCGCAGGGCACCGAACATCTCATCAGCAGCCGCCTGTAGCGAGTTCTGGATGATCTCAATCGTTATCGGATCGTACTTCTGGCTCATCGGAAACCCTCCTCATCTGGCGGTGCGGATCTGGTAGTTGCCATAGTCGTCGACAGAACACGGCAGGTCGGGCGGGATCACAGTCGTGGCCCCGGACTCTTCGATGATGGCGGGGCCCACGAAAGCCATGCCTGGTTCCAGGGCATCGCCATCGTAGATCGTCGCCTCATGGATGCCGGCTTCAACGTAGTCCACCTCCCGACGTCCTTTCACCGCGTCATCGAGCTTGAGACCCGTGGTCGGGAACTTCTCTGGTTTGAGCTTGTCCACCTCGCCCAGAGCGACCAGGTGATAGGCGACCAACTCGACCGGGGCATCCAGCCGGTAGGTGTATTCACGTTCGTAGTCCGTGTCGAAGCGCTCGCGTATGGCCTCGATCTGCTGCGCCGTGATCTCCCCGTCGGGCAGGACGATTTCCACAGAGTGCTCCTGGTTCTGGTACCGGCACCGGGCATAGCGTAGGAAAGACACACGCGCCGGGTCGATGTCCTCAGCGGAGTACTCTTGGAGCGCTCTTTCCTCCAACTGTCTCAGCGTCTGGTCCACCTGCTCAGCCGCTCCCGACTCCGACAGGTCAACTATCTGCGTCTGTAGGTAATCGCGACGTAGGTCGCTGAGCAACATCCCCCAGGCAGAGAACACACTGGATTGCCTGGGAATCACCACCTTCTTGATGCTCAACTCCTTAGCCAGGGCGCAAGCGTGCATGCCGCCTCCGCCGCCGAACGCCAGCAGGGCGAAGTCTCTCGGGTCATGGCCGCGGTTGACCGAGATCAGCTTGATGGCGTTGACCATGTTGTTGTTGGCGATACGGACGATGCCGCGCGCCGCTTCCCGTCGGTTCGTGTCGAGGGTCACCGCCAGCTTGTCCAGCGCACGCTCCACCGCATCCATGTCCGCCTCGATGGTGCCACCACAGAAGAAGTCCGGGTTGATACAGCCCAGCGCCAGATTCGCGTCGGTCGTCGTCGCTTCCCTGCCGCCCAAGCCGTATGACACCGGGCCAGGCACGGCCCCGGCACTCTGTGGACCGACGTGTAGCCTCTGGAAATCGTCCACCCAGGCAATCGACCCCCCACCGTTGCCGATTTCCACCAGGTCAACTACCGGCACCACGACCGGGTAGCCAGCCCAGGTCTCGCGGCGTTCGATCACGTAGTTGGTGTTGAGTCTGACGTGGCCGCCCGTGATCAGCCCGCACTTGGCTGTCGTCCCGCCGATGTCAATGGCAATGTCATCCGGCTCTCCAATCAGCCGACCCAGCGCCGCAGCACCCCAGATGCCGCTGGCCGGACCTGACTCGACCATGGTGATGGGGATTTGACGTGCGCTCTTGACCGTGTCCACGCCGCAGTTGGACTGCATGATGTAGGGCGTGCACCGCATGCCAGCATCGTAGAGGGCGCTGGTCAGGCGATCAAGGTAGCGGTGGGCCACTGGTTGCACGTACGCGGACAACACGGCGGTGTTGGTGCGCTCGTACTCCCGCCACTCCCGCGTGATCTGGTGCGAGGCCACCACGGAAACTTCCGGCCAGAGCTCCTTCACCATGGCTAGCGCTGCCTCCTCGTGGACCGGGTTGGCATAGGAATTGATGAAGCTGATGGCGATGGCCTCCACCCCTTCGGCCCGAAAATCGTCCAGGATGGCTGGCAGGCCCGAAAGATCAAGGGGCTCGGTCTCGATCCCCTTGTAGTTGATGCGCTCCCTTGTCTCTCGGCGCAGGTAACGGGGCACGAAGGGCTCTGGCTTGCGGTATTCGAGGTTGAAGAAGTCGGGGCGATGGCCACGTCCGATCTCTATGATGTCGCGGAACCCCTCAGTGGTGAGCAGCCCGACCTTGGCCCCTTTTCTTTCGGTGATGGCATTGATGACGATCGTCGTCCCATGCACAAACGACGCGAACTCACTCGGCTGTATGCCAGCGGCCGAGATGACATCCATCACACCCTCTTCATACTGTGCGGGGGTCGTGTGGCTCTTGCCGGTGACAACCTCACCGTCAGGGGTGACGAATACAAGATCTGTAAATGTACCTCCAATATCCGTAGCAACCCTCAGCATGTTGATATCCTCCACTATGATATCTATGGCTGACTTGAAAACCTAGTCCGCGCACTCCTCCGGGCATATTCCGCAAACGAGACTCAGGCCCCCCGCAACCAGGATCTCATGTCACCGAAATCGTACTGCTCCCCGAGTCGCCAAGGGGCGTACTCCTCTGGAGGAGGTGATTCGTAGGCCCCTATCTTGCTGTGACTCCACCCCAATCGGTTCTTCAGTTCAGCGGCGAACTCAGCCGTCTTCAAAGCGGCGATCATGGAGTCTATGACAGGCACGCCCAGTTCTTCCTGAAGTTCTTCATAGAAACCATAGGTGGCTGTACAACCCAGGATGATCACCTCGGCGCCGTCGTCTTCCACGGCTTCCCGTGCAACCTCCCTGAATCGACGGGCCGTCTCCTCCTCGTCCTGGTGAAACTCCAGTACTCCCAAGTCAACAGACTTGAAGGAAGCCAGTCGCTCCTTCATGCCGTACTTCACCACGTTCTCCCTCATCTCTGGGATCCACTTCCTGCGGCCCACGATGATGGAGAACCTGTCTCCCAGAGTGGCCGCGAGGTGGGTGGAGGCTTCGCAGGGGGCTACTACCGGCATGCGCTCCGCCACCTCCCGCGCGGCCTGCAAACCTACGTCGTAGAAACAGCCGATGATGGCAGCATCAAAACCCTCCCTCTCAGCCTCCGTGATTAGATGCAGAATATCCAGCAGGACGAGAGCCTCGTAGTAGCGATACTCAAGATGCTCCGGTCCCCTGGGAAGCATGAGCATCTTCAGTTCGGTTCCCTCCCGCTTGTGGGAGGTCAAGAACTGGTGACCCTCGTCCACTACTCCCTTTCCGACTGGATCGATGTACACAACTCTCTGCTTCATGGCCATCTCCAAGACAACTAGTCAGCCATCCAGGGCGCGCTCCTGGCTAAGTGCCCCCCTGCCCGAATCGGTGGCAGCGGACCACGTGCCCCGGCTCAACCTCGACCATGACCGGATCCACCTTCGAGCAAGACTCGGCGCTCTGGGGACAGCGCGGGTGAAAACTACACCCACTGGGGACGTCGACCGGACTGGGGATCTCGCCGCGCGAGGTGATCCGCTTCGGCTTGAGCTCCTCCTCTTCTTCCGAGACCACGGGGATGGAAGACAGGAGCATCTGCGTGTAGGGATGATACGGGTTGCGGAAGAACTCGGCCGCATCAGCGATCTCGCAGATCCTCCCCAGGTACATGATGGCCACCCGAGAAGCGACGTTTCTCATCAGACTCAGGTCGTGCGTGATGAACAGATATGACAGGCGGAACTCTCTCTGAAGCCGAAGCAGGAGGTTGATGATCTTGGCCTGGATGGACAC
>CAZOBP010000060.1:0-14447 GCA_964577995.1 uncultured Anaerolineales bacterium | reverse complement strand
ATGGAGGACGAGGACGGGCTGATGAACGTCATCGTCAAGCCCGACGTCTACCAGCGGTACTACAAGGTCCTGCGCAACTGCTTCCTATTGATCGTGGAAGGGACGATACAGAAACAGTCGGGGATTCTCAACGTCCTGGCCGAGGGGGCGGTGGGGATCTAGGACAGAACTCCTCCTCTTACATCTCCAGCACGTCAGAAGCGCATACTGTGCACAACGTTCATAACCGAGGCCCAAGTCTGCCGCCACGACGCACGCGTGTCCTGCCGACTTCGACAATCATCAGAAGCCCAGCCAGATCCTCGCCTTCGAGATCCTCCAGCGCTCGCAACACCTCGTGGTTGACGGTCTGGGTAGGTAGTTCATTGGGCACACGAACAACCAGAATGCCCGCGTGAGTACCCAACGGGAAGCGCACGACGTTGCTGAAGCCCTTGTCTGCGGTGAGCAAAACAGCCCCCTGAGCCTGGGCATACTGGAAGATCTCCTGATCACTACGCCCGCGCAGGCCGACATCTCGAACATCCTCCACCGAGTGACCGGCTTGTCGCAACACCACTGCGGTGGAACGTGGCATGTCCTCGTCGATCAGGAACCTCCACATCTACCCTGCCGCCCGCACTTCCTCCGTCGCCAGCACGCTGGCGGCGTAGCTCAACGCGGCCTGGATGTCCTCTATGCCGATCTCGTACTCTGCCGCTAGCTCCTCCTGCTTCATGCCCCCGGCCAACTTGGCGATGACGAGGTCGACTGGGATCCGGGTACCCTTGATCACGGGTTTGCCAAAGCGAACGCCTGGATCGACCACAATGCGCGGGGCGATTTCTGCTGCCATCTCCGTACTCCTCCTGTCTCTTACTTGTGGGTGCGACAGAAGCTGCCTCTCCACACAGCCAACTTGTCAGGATGAGTATAGCACAGCGATGGGGACTTCTCAACACGCCAGAATGCCCTAGATGGGGACATGGACCTGCCGAAGCTAGCCTTCAACGAAGGAATAGAGGATCTCCCGGCTGAAGGGGCAGTCGAGATGTGCCAGACGTCAGGCGTCCATCTCGACCTTTACTTCATAGTGCTGCGAGCGGGCATCAAACCGCGCCAGCAGTTCCCTGGCCCTGGGTGGGACGACTGCCGCTTCGTAGTCTTCCCCGGCGAAGGTACGGACTGCGTCTATCGACTCAAACCACATGATGGTGACGAACTCCACCTCGTCTCCCAGATCGCGCCGCAAGAGGTGGATGCCTCGATAGCCGGTGATCTGACGATCCTGTATGCCCTGGAAGATCTCACTCTTGAGCAGTGCCTCGTAGGCGTCGGCGTTCGCTGGCGAAGTCCAGCCATGCCATACTCGACCAATCATCTTCAAATCCTCCGTGTGCAGTGCGCTCGCCGGGTCACGGCTGCCGCTTGGCCTAGACCAGATTGCCTGCCGCTTATCGTGGACGGACGATACAGAAGCACAGGCGCCGTCAACGTCCTGGCCGAGGGGGCGGTGGGCACGTAGCGAAGAACACGTGGACAACGGCTGCCTCGCATACATGACGCTCGTCCGCCTGGTCCATGACAAGAACTGTCGCCAAGCCAGTGGGGGAGCTACTTGGTGCAGGCCCTGAATCGATCGTCGGGGAAGCTGCCGTCTTTGCAGTTGAAACAGCGCGGTTTGTCCTGCCCGAAAGCATTGCCCACCTTTGCCGCTACTCCGCGCACAATTGCCTCTATCTGGTCAGGCTCAAACCTCTGTATGTCCAGCTCTCTCACGATCTGGATGTGGCGCTCCAGGCTTTCGTCCCCAGAGAGGGTTCGAGCAAAGGGGTCCATCTCGGCACGCCATCCGTCACCGAGCATACCCAAATGGGTTCCCTCAAGGTTCGCCAAGTTCAGGAGGATGACTGCACTAGTAGAGAGCTTGGCATATCGATAGAGATCCCCGACGAAACCCAGGAACTGCCAAAAACGGCCCGCCATCTTGACGAAATTCACCAGCCTCCGGCCCTCCCACTTAGTCCCGTCGCCATAACCGTACTCAACGTACCCATTTCGATGAACCACAAGGTACTCGCGGATCGGACAAAGCCGGGACTGTTCATCTTGTGGTGAGTAGTTTGTGCAGATCACTCCCTCGAGTGTGCTGCGCGAGGACTCGCTGGGGATGAACAGGCCGGGGGGATAGTACAACCTCTTGGTCGGCTGGAGCCACTCGCGGAATTGCTCAGAGGACGTGTCAACCCATTCGCCTAGCATGGTCGGGCACGCGACGAAGGAGACCAATGTGTGCGCTGGTTCGATCACAGGCGTTCGGGTCTCGTCCCAGTACGATATACCCAGCTGCCCCGTCAGTTTGTTGATCGCGAACTGCGGGTCATCGTCTGGCTCGACGTAACCGTGCTTCCTCAAGTACTCCTGCACTTCTTGTCGCACCGCCCGGCCTCGCTCAAACATATCACGTACCTCATACTCTTCTGCCGGAAGCGTCTGGAAGTTGTGGCGCACATAGTACCTCTTCTCACCATCAGCAGTCACCATGTGCGGAACTCTGGGGCTCTGCGGGATCTCGATAACCACCACGCACTCGGCCGATCTATCAGGCACGGTGATCGGTCTTATGATTGCGTTCACCCTCTGCTGTACGTTCGAGCTCAGGACCTGCTCAAGCCACTCCTCCACCTTCTGTTGCCCCAGCATTCGATCGACGAATCGCTCGGGCATCATCGGGCGGTGATCTCCCTCGGCTAACCCGATGATCAGATGGCCACCCTGGGAGTTGGCTATAGCCGACACGTCCTTGGCCAGTTCCTTCTTGCCCCCTGGAGACGTGTCAATCTCCCGCTTGTACTCCAGCGTCACGCTTTCTGGCTCCTCGTTGTCCACAAGGGCCTGGATGTCGTCGAAGCTCAACTCGGTGACCTGTCTCATGAATACCATCGCAGACCCCACAGGTTATGCGGTTGTCGGGCGCTGTGTCGATGATGCTCCAACTGTCTTGGTGATGAGCCCCAAGTCAAGAGCGAAGAAGACCAAGTCGTGTCACCGCTGCCGTGACAGGAGACAATCATCATGCGCGTCTACTCTTGCCGGGATCCCACAGACAATCCCCAGAGGAACTGGTATGTTAAGGCGCCAACCTCCGATGCCCCCACCTGCGATGCGGGGAATAGCTGCTCCACTGCCCGTGGCGCCGGGAGGGTTGGCCTGGCAAGCTTCACCAAGGCATAGTCTAGCGCGACGGTCTCAAGATAGAGCCTGTAAACCTTCCCGAACGACTCTGGTACGTAAATCGGTCCATTGCTGCCTTCCCACATCGTCCCGGCGGAGTGGTTAGGTCGTGAATGGGCAAAGCGGCTCAGTCGCTCAAACAAGTCTCGTGCCCAACCCGCTCGAGTGTGAGCTGACCTCTGGCGAAATACTGAAAGGCCAGTCTTGCTCTTGAGATAGCCCTCAAGTGCTTCAGTTCCAGCATGCCGGATCAGGCAATCACAGGCTGTTCCGAACCTCACTTCGAGTCTGCCTTCTTTCCATTCAAGAACCTCGGCTCGTCCGAGCACCAGTTCGAAGTAGGTTCCAACCGCAGTCAGCTCTAGGGCACTTCTGAGGCAAGAGGCCGCGACGCGATAGAACCCGCACAGCGCGTTGAATAGGCACGCCTGGTACTCGTCACTCACGTCAGCCATCACGTAGTACATTGAATCCTGCTCGTCACCAACCGACTCGATCCACGAAGACCACAGCTCATGCATTGCCTCCAGGTGCGAGCGATGACCATCCGAGGTGCCGAGACTCACGTCGTCAGGGAGAGACATGATGGAACTCCATACCTGTTCATCCATCAGGTCTTCCGCGGGAGGATCTGGTCCCTCTGGACCGAGCAGAAACGCGTCGGGCGGCAGCTTTCGTCGCGTTGCTCTGAAATCACACGCATCGGCGCGCTGAGTCATCGCGTCCCCCTCTCACCGTATGCCGCTCCATATGCACTGTGACCTTGGTCGTCGTAGTAGGAGCGCCGCTTGAGTGCGCTGACCCAAGGCCGGTACATAGCTGACACGCGCGAACGGACTACCGCGGGCGAAAGTGGAAAACGTCCGAGTACTTCTGGTACTGGCCCTCATACTGCAGAATCTTGAGCAGGACCCTGTCCAAGAGTTCTATGAGCCTTGAGTAGTGCCCAAGGGACTCTCGGACATCTGTGCCAAGTACGCCCGTGTGCACCAATTTGTGCCGAAGGTCGATGAACCGCAGATCGGCCTGCCTATGAAAGTCCACTCCAACTTCTTCCAGCATCTTCCTCACTAGGCGACGATACGACCGACGGTTGATTTCCGCCACCTTCACGCGCGCATCGTCGACCTGAGCTTCGCTTAGCCGCGGGAACACGCGCACCAGCGCCTCGCTCACCAAACCCTCCAACTCATCTCGTTTCTCTTTGAACTTGTCCTCGGGCACTATGTATCTCAGGTCTCCCTGCGTGCCTTTCTCGGCGAAGTTCGAGATGAGCGTCTCCATCGCTGTGCAGGCGAGCAAGAACTTGGTGTACATCTCAGGTTCGCACTTGGATGCCAGATAGTACCCGATTACCACAGGTAGGTTGAACCTGTCTCGGGCCTCGAAATACGCATCATAGCAGCAGGAGACGAACAGCTTCAACTCGGTCCCATTGGCCCCGCCAAGGAGGGCACCGGTGTCGATCCAGGGCCACGACACGTTGCCGGGATAATCGTGCTCGATCAACGTGCCATCTTGAGCCCACAGCTTGGCATAGTGCCAGGTCACCCTCGTTCCTCGGGCCAGAGACAATAGAGAACACACAACGTCCATCATCTCATCGTAGTATGGTAGGTTAGCCATGCCACGTCGCAGCGGGACACTGGCCTCGGCGGTCACAGCACCAGTGCGTGTCGGCTTCGCTTGCTCGACAATCTCTCGATAGCCGTCCACCTGCCTCACCACGACTTCCGTCGAGCCAACTTGGAAGCGAAAGGCATAGACCCAGCCCCCACTCTCCAACTGCGACTTCTCATCGCCCCAGAATTCCAGGTTTGTGAGCCCGTAGGTAACACGGGCAGGCGTGAGGCGAGCGGCTGTGGGCATCGACACGTGAATCTCATCGCAGCTCAGACGCATCTTGACTTTCGATGGGTCATCCTCTCCCTTGCTCTCTCGCCAACGTGTCGCCACTGCACCTTCGACTCGGACAAGTGATCCCTCTGTGGTATGTCCGTCGACAACCCACTCGCCACGTGTTCGACCAAACCTGTCGATCAGTTGACGTACTGCCCCAGCTAGCAGGTGGCACTCCACCATTACTCTGCCATCGTCTAGTCTCACACAGCCGAACGCACACTCTGCAGAGAGTCCATCGGCCAGCCCCACTTGGCCCACGCCCCGAAGCTGTTCGATCACGCGGCCCTCAAACGTGCCTAGCAGCTCGAATTCCGCCGAACGGGCGTATTCCACAGGATCTGGATCCATGAGCGAACCCCCTAACCTGGTTAGCTCGCTTTCTGGCATGATTCTACGTTCCTCTGTCAATATATCAGACTCGCCAATACTCTGCAAGCGCATTTGGGCACAATACGGGTAGAGTGTATGGACGATGGCACAAGAATAGGGGGCGCCTCTGCCACCGCGCAGTCCGCTCCGCGACAAGGGCGATCTCAGTAAGATGGCACAGAGGATCTGGGAAGCACCAGGGTCTGTCCGTTGGTCGAGGCGGAAGATGCCGCCGGAGCTGTTGTGGGGGGATAAGCAGGGCGCGCGAACGACCAGCGCATGAGGCTCGTGCACGTCAAAGAGTCCCAACCGAGAAGCTGACGGCTCGACTGGGATTCCAATCTGCGCGGCGGCAAGCCCGCGTTCGACGGGCTGTGCTCCCTACGCCGTGAGAATGTCCAGTTCCAAGCTCGTGCGCAGGAGTAGACCCTCCGTCTGCTCCTCGAGGGGCGTGACCACCTCATACTTCCGAGGCAACAGCCGTCTCTCCGCTGGGGAGGACAGACAATCCCAGTCTCTCCTCTAGTTCCTCCAACGTCATCGTCCTTCCCAGCGCGATGTCCTCCCTGGCCTCCCGGATGCCAGCCAGAAACTCCTCATCCTTCAGCTCCTCCAGGGTCTCCAGGAGCTCCAGGATCTCGCGGTATTCATCTATGGAGATCATCACCGCTCGAGGTCGGCCCAGTCGAGTGATCAAGTAATGG
Source organism: uncultured Anaerolineales bacterium (assembly GCA_964577995.1). GTDB lineage: Bacteria > Chloroflexota > Anaerolineae > UBA7937 > B3-Chlor > JAUVXJ01. The sequence goes on along the minus strand of CAZOBP010000060.1, from coordinate 8,259 downwards.
CCGGCCTTCCCGGCGACCTCATCCAGAAGAGCCCCAAAGTGGTTGCTGGCCTCTGTGGCCGTGATCTCCCTGGGCGTGGTGGTCAGTCCGAACCTGGAACCTCTCGCCATTGCCGTATCCCCTGTTTCGCTATAATCGCCAAACTAGCGAAACCATAGGTCATTCACCGCGGACTTGTCAAGTCGCCCGCAGGGGCGCCTGATTGCCCAAAACCTGGCACCTCGGTAGTTGGCAGCATCCTACCCCGTCTCGATCTCCACCTCCACGCTCATCCCCAGGCGCAGACCCTCCGGCTGCTCCTCCAGAGCGATGACCACCGTGTAGACTACGTCTCCGCCCACCGTGGAGGCTTGTGGCGAGACGAGGGTCACCCGGCCTGGAACGTCCACGTTGAGCGCTTCCACGTAGACGGTGGCCTCCTGGCCCACGTGCACTTCCGTCACGTCTCTCTCGCTGAGGTCGGTGGTCTCCACCTGGAGAGACGTCAGGTCGGCCAGGGTCAGCACCACCTGGCCGGGCACCACGACCTGACCCGGGCTGACCTGAAGGTCGGCTACGGTCCCTGAGAACGGCGCGGTCAGCGTGGCCTGTGCCAAGGAGGCGCGGGCGCCCTCCAGAGCCGCCTGCGCCTGGGCCACGGCTGCTTGGGCAGCAGCCAGTTGTTCGGCGGTGGCTCCGGCTCGAAGTGTGTCCAACTGGGCCTTGGCGCTCTCCACGCTGGCCCAGGCAACCGCGAGGTCCTCGGGCGAGGGTCCTCGGGTGACCAGTTCATAGGTAGCCAGCGCGCTCTCGTAATCCAGAGTGGCCAACTGGAGGGCCAAACTCTGGGGCATCTCCGTGACCTCCTCCACCCAGGCTATCTCGTCGTAGGCGGCCTGAGCCTGGATCAGGGCAGCCTCGGCCTTCTTGAGAGCAGCCAGGGCGATCGTGCGTTCCTCGTCGCTGGGACCCGCCTCCAGCTTACGGTACTGGGCCAGCGCCCCGTCGTAGGCCGCCTGGGTCGCGGCCAGTTCCTCCGGTCGGGCACCGGACTCCACCTCGAGAAGCTGAGCCCCCGCGGCCTCCAGACCCGCCTCGGCCTGAGCCACTCCGGCCTGAAGGCTGGAGGACTCCAGGGATACCAGGGTTGTGCCTGGCTCCACCTGGTCGCCCAGTTTGACCTCCACTCTCTCCACCTGGCCCGCCATGGTGAAGCCCATCTGGGCCTCTTGAGCCGCCACCACCTCTCCCGAGGCGGTCACCGCGCCTCCCATGGACCGCGACGGGAGCGCCGGGGTCGGCGCCGCAAGCACAGGCGTGGGCGACGGCTCGGGCGTGCCGCCGCAGCCGGTGAGCAGGACGGCGATCAGCAAAAGGAAAACGATGGCTGTTCCCCACAGCTTCTCACTCATCTCGTATCTCCTTCAAGTCGCTTGTCGTCTGCGACCTTACCATCGCGGAGCTCCACCACCCTCCGGGCGAAGGGAACCACGCGGGGGTCGTGAGTGGCGCACACGAAGGTGGTGCCCGTCTCCTCATTCAGTCGTAGCATGATCTCCATCACCTGGCGGCCGTTCTCCGTGTCCAGGTTGGCCGTGGGCTCGTCGGCCAGGATCAGGATGGGGTGTGTCGCTAGGGCGCGGGCCACGGCCACGCGCTGCTGCTCGCCACCGCTCATCTGATCAGGCCGGTGTTTGGCTCTTTCCGTGAGTCCCACCGCCTCCAGCAGCTCTGCCACGCGCTCCTTGCGCCGCTTGCCGTTTACCCCGCTCAAGAGGAGCGGCAGTTCGATGTTCTCGTAGGCGCTTAGCCCGGGGATCAGAGCGAAGAACTGGAAGACGAAGCCGATGGTCCCCCTGCGCAGGTCCGCCCTCTTGCTGGCGCTGAGCTTGGTGACGTCCTCCCCCTGGAGGAGGACGCGGCCGCTGGTGGGCTTGTCCAGGCAACCCATCATCTGAAGTGCCGTGGTCTTCCCGGAACCGGAGGGTCCCACCAGGGCCGTGAACTCGCCGTCTTCGATGGTCAGGTTGACCCCGCGCAACGCATGGGTCTCCATCTCACCGATCTTGTACACTCTTGTGGCATCCTGCAACTCGATGACTATCATTCCAAACCTCCCCACGCCTGAGATAACTTGCCCGACTCGACCGAGCTACAAAGCCCGCAGCGCATCAACTGGCTCCTTCCTGGTCGCGAACCAGGCCGGGTAGAGCGAGGCCAGCAGCATGATGATCCAGCAAACGACGGCTAACACGGCAGTATCCGCCCACTGGAAGGCTGCATACATCGTTTCGCCATAGGTTAGGTCAGCAGAAGTCATATTGGCCATGTCACCCAGGTAAAGACCTTCGGTGGACAGGTAATACACCCCCAGCGATCCCAACAGTACGCCCAGGAAAACGCCTATCGCTCCCAGTGTGGCAGATTCCATCAAGAACATGGCCATAATCTGCCGTCCCTTCATCCCCAGCGCAGCCAGGATACCCATCTCCTGCGTGCGCTCGAAGACGGACATCAACAGTGTGTTGGCGACGACGACGGCGACGATCGCCAGCACCACCAGGTACAGTATGTACAAGATCCCCATCGCCGATTCCGTGGCTTGCAGCATCAACTGGTTCAGGTCACGCCAGGTCATCACGTCAAACCCCGGTGCGCGCAGCGCCGAAGCAACCGTGTCGGCGTCTTCCTGATCGTGCAGCACAACCACCACCGCGCTGGCCCGGTCCCCCGCTCGCGTGAACGTCTGCGCCTTTGCCAGCGGCAAGAAGATCGTCGCCTCGTCGAAGGCTGGGGTACCACTGTCGTACAGGCCGCGGATTCTGAAGGTCGCCTCGTCAGGCTGTTCGCCTGATGTGTTGACCAGCAGGCTGACGTCATCGCCCGCGGTCAACCCCAGGCTTCTAGCCAGCCTCCGGCTGATGAGGACGCCGCTCCGGTCGTCGGGTGCCAGGAACTCTCCGGCAACCAGACCCTCCCGAAAGGGCGCCGCCATCTCGGAAGACGGGTCTATGCCAAACACCCGCACCCCGACCGACTCTTCGACCGTGCCCAGGATGCCGCTGGCCCACAGCACAGGCGCTGCTGCTCGGACTTCCGCCAGGCTCTGCGCCTGTGCGGCCAATGCCTGCGGATCCTCCAACAGATCTTCCCACTTGAGGCTGACTTTGTCCTCGTCGTAAGATGCCCCGCGCACCTGCACGTGACCACTCTGCACGCGGATGTTGTTGTCGATAGATCCCTGTATCGCACCCATCTCAAAACCGTGAAGCGCGATGATCAGCGCCAATCCCATCATCACCGCCACCAGCGTCAACGCCGATCGCCGCCTGTTACGGCCCAGGTCGCGAATGGCAATCCTCCACAGTCTGAATATGAACATTGTGTCCCTCCTCACGCTTCACGAACCGCGCATGTTGTCTACCGCATCAGAGAGCGTGCAGGCCTATACATAGTGTAGCGCCTCGGCCGGCTCCCGTCTGGAGGCTTGCCAAGCTGGGTAGAGCGAGGCCAAGGCCGCGATGATGGCGACGGTCAGCGCCCGTCCCAGCAGCACACTCATCCCGATTCGGAAGTAGATCCGGTCACCCATCAGTCCGATCAGCTCGCCGAACTCGGCCACGTCGATTCCTCCATACAAAGCCATGAAGTCGAGGCCGACTCGTCCAAAGTAGGCTGCTATCGCGCCGCCCAGCAGGCTGCCAGCCAGCGCGCCCAGCAATCCGATCAGCACCCCCTCCAGCAGGAACAGCACCATGGTCTCCCACCGCTTCAACCCCATCGCCGCCAGCACGCCGATCTCACGCGTGCGCTCAAATACCGCCATCAGCATCAGGTTGAGGATGCCAACGCCGGCGATCAACAGGATGATCAGCCCAAAGAGGCTCATCACCTGAGCCTCCAACTCCATCATCTGCTTCGTCGTGGGATCCAGCGTGTCCCAGGCATCCACCTCGTAGCCGGGCAAGGCAGCCTGCAGCCTCTTGACCACCGGCGGCTCCTGCCCCACCCGTTCGAGGTGAACGGCAACCTCGGTAGCCTGATCGCGCAAGTCGAAGAGCGTCTGTGCCTCGAGCAGGGAGATGTAGACCAATCTCTCTTCCACCTCCTTGATCCCCAGGTCATAGATGCCGATGATGGTCATCGTGCGGCGCCGCATCTGCTCGTGGGTGGCGCGTCCTACCAGCATGACGCGGTCGCCCACGGTCAGCTCGAGCCGCTCACTCAACGACTGGCCGATGAGGAGGACGTCCTCGTCGTTAGCTTCCAGGTACCGGCCCTGGACGACGTTCTCCGCCACCAGGCTCACTGCCGCTTCCTGTTCCGGTTCGATGCCGGTGATGACGACGGCCATGGTTCCCTCGCGGTTACTGACCATGCCGCCGGTTTCGATGCGCTGCACGACGGCGACCACCTCCGGCTCGGCCAGCGCTGCCTCCGCCGCCGCGCGCGGGTCGACCAGAGGCAACAGCGGCATCCTGTTCGCCTTTTCCCGGAAGCCTAGCGCGTGCACCTGAACATGGCCGCCCTGGAGCTTCACCGTGTTACCGTAAAGGGCCTGGTTCATCCCGCCCAGCATGCCATCGAAAACGAGCATAAGGGCCAGTCCCAGCGCAATGGCGATCACGGCGATCACCGTCCGTCTCCAATTGCGCCACACGTTTCGCCAGGCCATTGTCAGGAATCTTCCCATGTTCACTCACCTCCCAGCGGTGAAACTCAACTGTCTTCAGTGCCCCGTCGCCTCACCGGGAGCGAAGGAGTCATCGCACCCCTCCATTATGCCCGAAATCCCCTGCAATTTCCACCGTTTGTACGCTGATCGTACAGCTCCGCCGCTCTGTGGCGTGCCCAGCGCCAAGGACTAATTCAACCCCGAGACCCATGCCATGATGGAGAGATACTTCGGCGGTAAGGACGGCGTGTCTAGCGAGGATCGGCTCATGATGGTCAAGCTGGTCGAGGACTTCACCTCCGCCTACGAGGACGTGCTCACCATACAAGCCGAGGGCTCGCTGGCCGCCCAGAGAATCATGGTATTCGCCAACGCCGTCGGCGCCATGCCGAGTAGCAATCCTTCGCAATCCGATAATGGTCTTGTCATCGCCCTGTAACAGTTGGTTGGTATACAATACTGTATTGGGCGACGCGCGTGCGGCCACCCTTGGAAAGGGGCAGACCATGGAGCACAAAGACCGAACCCCGATCCTCGTCCTCTTCGGGGCCATTCTGCTGTTCGTCGGCGTAGCCATGGCCTTTGTAGGACCGCTCGAGATGTATTGCTTCTACCTCTTCTCCGAAGGCGGTCGCTTCCACTACGAAGGCTTTGGCTTTGGCTCCTTCATGTTCGCCAACATCGCCGCCCAGATTGCGGGGTACTATCTCATCACTCTGGTAGCCATCCCGCTTGGATACGGACATGTGAGAAGATCACGCTGGGCCAGGACCCTCTCCCTGACCCTTCTGGGGTTCTGGCTGGTGGCCGGGATACCACTCATGGTGGCCTTCATGTTCGTGCTGCTGGCATCAAAGGACGTCTCCCTGCCCACAGCCCTGATCGCCCTCATAGGCCTGGCCCTATCCTATGCCGTGGTGCCGATATTGCTTATCCGGTTCTACAGGAGCAGGGACGTCCGGCTCACCTTCGAGACCAAAGACCCACACTCTTACTCCATAGAGAGGGTGCCGCTCCCCGTGCTGGTGGTGTGTGCGGTCTTCGTGCTGACCATCGCCGTTCTGCACGTCCTGATCCTCTTCAACGGTGTGTTCCCGCTCTTCGGAGTTCTTATCTTCGACCTACAGGGCATCGCGCTGATCGACCTCTCGATTCTCGTCTTGGTGGGGCTGATCTGGGGCCTGGTGAGGCTGAAAGGCTGGGCCTGGTGGGGTGCGCTGCTGTACTGGGGCTTTCTCTCCTTCTCTTCCATTACGGCACTGTCGAGGTCGACTCTCGCAGACATCCTGTCGCAGATGAGATTCGCGCCCTTGGAGATGGAAGCACTCGGGGGAATACCCCTGCACGGTGTCCACCTGGCATCGCTGATCGGAATACCGCCTCTGGTCACCCTGGGGTTGATTGCCTACTCCAGGCGGTACTTCGGGCAGCACAACCGGCCAGCGGTCTGAGGGTGCGACTCGTCCTTACGTCTGGGGAGGGTACACGAAGTCGTCTGGTACGGAGAAGTGCTCAAGCACCGCGTTTGCCTCCTCCGGCTCTACCCGATAGGAAGAGCGCGGGCTCTCGAAGAAGTGGTGAACGAGGATCAGATGAGGCATCATCGAGGGGAAATAGAGTCCCTGGCCGCTCACCTTGTCGACAATGAGCAACTCACCGTTGCCGCCTCGGCCGTTGCAGAGCGGGCAGGGCACCATCATCCGATAGTAGACGTTGGAGATGGTGAACCTGTCATTGCCGAAGGTCTTGCAGTAGAACTCTTCGCGGCGAGACAGCTCCACCGCCCACGCCATCTTGCGCGCCAACTCCCCAGGGTCTATGCCCAGCTCGGCCATCGTGGCCTCGTCACGGGCGATGATCTCCTGTGGGTCCTCGTCCTCCAACCAGAAAGCGGCGCTCAAGCCTTCTCTGTCCCGCCTGGGCTGAGGGTGAACGTGATCGGGCAGCCTGCGCCAGTCTCCGCCAGTGTCCATGGAGGGCCTCATTCTTCGGCGGCAGTGCCGCCTATCGCTGCTTGAAGACGATGTTCGTGATCTGGCCCATGGTGCCGCAGCCCGCGTAGTGGATGACCAGCAGCTCGGAGAGGGGGGCTGGATTGCCCGCGCTCTCCACAACCTGGATCACGAAGTCGGTCTCCGTGTGGGGGTTCTGGGCGTAGTAGGTGAACTTGAATTCGCCGTCTTGCCACACGTACTGAGGATCACCGCTGATGGCGTGCTCTGTGTTGTTCCAGTACTGCCACTGGACGGTGACGCCATTCAGGGGAGCACCGTCGGCGCTTCTCACCCAGCCCTGAAGATACGGGTGGGCACACTGCAACTCCTCCACCCTGCTTCCCTGTACGTAGAAAAAGGGGAAACGAGGCGTAGGTGTCGGCGAGGGCGGGCTAGTAGGTTGCTGTTCAGGTATGGTCGACGCCGAGGGAAACGGAGTCAAGACCGGACCTCGAGGTGTGGGCGTCGCCATGATGATCGAGTAGGCAGGCGTGGGCGAGGGGACGACGGGTGTCCTGAGGACAATGGGGCCAACACCAACTGAGGGCGAGGCCACGATCGTTGGTTCGCCGGTTGCTCGCGGCAGCACTACCCCGCCCTCTCTGGCCGGGACGATGACCATGACCGTGAACACCAACCCACAGCAGAATGCGAGCAACGATGCTCCCACTATGCCGCCTATGGTTAGGGCAAGCTTCGATCTGGATTTCATACTCTACCTCAGCAGGTTACCGACATACATCAAAGCTGCCAGCATCAGCAAGAGAAGCAACACCGTCAGGAGCACGCTAAGGAAGACCGCGGTGAAGCTCACCGCAGGGGCACGTTCTCTCGCCACTGCCCTTGTCACAGAGTGACTCACGGGGCGCGCGGGAGAGACCGAGCGGCTCACCACCGGCGTCTGGGGAGGCTTGCCGGGAACAGGCGACGATTCCCTCAGAGTGATCACCTTTGACCTCCCAGACCGGATGTGATCGATCGCATCCCTGGCCGCTCTGATATTCCGGGCCGTCTTCTCCCCAGTGCCCTGTGCTCGCCTCTGGGACTTCAAATAGCGCAGCCCCTCTGCCGCAAGGCCGTGCTGGGGGTCGATCGCCAGAACGTTTTCGAGACATACGATCCGTCCGTCTATCCCCTCCACTACCCCACTCAGCCACAACCAGGCCTTCTCGTTGTGCTCATCCAGATCGATCACCTGGTACAGGAGATCCCTGCCCTCCTCCAGCCTCTTCCCTTTGACCGCGTCTACACCGGCGCCCAGCAGTTTCGAGATCACCAACTGGGGGTCATACCACTCGTATCGACACCTGCAGGGAGGAGTGAGGCACTCCTCCAGCGGCACGGGAGGGGCCTCTCGTGGATCGAAGATGCGCCCTTGCAGACCCCGACAGACGCGGCAGGAGTCGGGATGGGCTACGAACATGACCTTCAGACCCTGCTTGGCCACCGCGATAGGTGTCTCCCGAACATTCTCGGCCACCGTCGGTCGAAGCTGCTCCACTTGTGGACACTATTATACCAACGCGCCCAGGCCTCGGCAAGGGTGACTAGTCCCGGAAACCAAAAGCAACTCCTCTGTCGCAGAGGGTGACCTCGCGTCCATCTGCTAGG
>CAZOBP010000059.1:0-14724 GCA_964577995.1 uncultured Anaerolineales bacterium | reverse complement strand
CTTCCTCTCTTCGGTCCACAGCTCCGATCTGTAAACGATGTCTCCGACGAGGTCAAGTCCCCGGAGCCTCCTCCAAGGACCTCTCCCTTTTACAGGCCCTCCGGATGCCCTTCCAGCCCCCTCAGGTACGCCTCCGGGTTGCTCACTTCGGACAGCAGATTCTTGATACGACGAAGCCCCGACACCTGAATACGTCCAGACCGGATGCGCTGTTTCAGGTCCGAGAAGCTCATGGTTGTGCTCGAATAGAGGTGCGCCATCTCGCCATAGAACTGTCTGGCAGGAAGCTCGGTCGGCAGAACGCTGTGCAGGAAGTCAAAGAGTTCGTAGTTGCGCGTAGTCAATTCGCTCAGCTTCTCGCGGAAAAACTCCGTACCTGGCAACGGGGTCAACACGCTGAACTGCGGAAAGCTGATCTTGAGACGACGTACGTAGTCGATCAGATCGTCGAAGTCGGCCCTGCCCCAGCCGGGGTCCACGATGAAGGCACCCCAGATGTCCACGCCATTCGCCCTCAGGATGCGCGCTGCCTCCTCATTGATCTTGACGGAACTGCGCTTGCGCAGGTCGGTAAGCTCCTCATCCCTGAACTTCTCGAAGCCGACGAGGACCGTTGACAGCCCGATCCTGGCCCAACACTCGATGAGTTCAGGTCGCCGTACGATGCTGTCACTGCGAGCCTGCATCCAATACCTCAGCTTCAGCCCCGCCTCTGTCACCAAGTCACATATCCTCTCAGCCCTCTGGTGGTTCTGGAGGAAGTTGTCGTCCACAAAGTAGGTGGTTTCTCCTCTCACAGTCTCCAGTTCCTGTACCACCCGCTCAGGCGACTTGAATCGGCAACGGTTCCGATGGAAGACCCACACAGAGCAGAACTTGCACCGGTGTGGGCAACCGCGCGCCGTCTCCAGAGGAGCAGGCGATGACCAGAACTGGAAGAAGTACCTGTCGCGATACTCCTCGGTCAGGTGCCTTGCGGGTGACGGGCTCTCGTCGAGGTCCCTCAACAATGGTCTGGATGGTGTGGAGATCTGCTGGCCACTTCTACGAAAGACAAGCCCGGCCACGTCGTCGAGGTCCTTTCGGTCCTCCAGGGCCCCAACCAGTTCCGCGAGGGTCCTCTCGCCCTCTCCCACGACGATGACATCCACGGCCGGTGTATCGAAGTCCTCCGGGCAGAGTGTAGCGTGGTATCCACCCACCACGGTGACAATCCTGGCGTCCAGCTCCTTGGTCTGCTGGCAAACGGCCAGCATCTGCGGCACATGGGGTGTGTATCCAGTGACCCCCACCACCTCTGGCCCGAAGCTCCGAAGTGAGTCTTCCAGCTCAGGGTCGATGCGCATGTCCAAGATCTTCACATCGTGCTCAGGCAGGCTGGCTGCCAGGATCTCCAGAGCCAAGGGTTCCGGACAGCCGAACTTGGTGAATCCCACCACGTTCCGGCTCTGGGGCGGTTGGACGAGCAGTACTCTCATTTCAGCCCTCCTTAGAAACCTTATCGCGGACCCATCTTTCGGCACCAGCTCACTCTAGTCGGAGGCAAGACTGTCCTCTTCTGTAGGAAGCTCTCGCCCGCGGACCCCAATCGCCCCTCCTTCCTCGTCCATGAGGAGAGAGGTCTCGCCCAGGCGCTGGGCCTCGAGCGCAGTGAGGTCACGTTCCACTTCGTTCACGTAGACCTGTCTGATAGCCTGGCGTATCAGCTCGCTCACCGAAGAGTCACGCCGCTCCGCTAGCATCTCGAGAAGTGCGTACTCCTCATCCGATAGCTGCACATCCATCTGTCTGCCAGGCGCCGCCATCCTGCTCACCTCCCCCCGTGGATTCTCAGTCCCCGTTCACAAGGCACTCCGGAACAGCAACCCAGGAGATCATCGGGTACGCGACACCGCGCCCTCGACTAGCGCAAGCGAACGCTCACCCTAGCCCCGAGCACAGGCATTCCACATCACATCGCTGCCTGGCGGGAAGTCTGTGGGCGGCATTGAATCGAGCCAGGAGCTGCCTACCCTGTATGCGTCAATCGCCCACGTGCCAGAGTCGATCCCGAAGGTCTGGCTGCCCCAGATGGGATGGAGTACCCTGCTATTTGGTTCGGCCCGTTGTTTGGATCTGTTGGGTGGTAGATGTATAGCTCGCCAATGGCCTCGCTACAGTAATTGTACACCGTTAGGCTGAGCGGTACCGGCGGCGGAGGAGAAACTGGCAGAATCCCCCAGGTCCAGTTCCCGTAGATGGGCTGGTCCCACACCAAGCCGAGCTGGTTCTGGCCACAATCCAGCGCCCGCAGGTCATAGTTGCCGGGGGGAATGGTCCACAGAGCGCTCTACCCCGCCTGTATTGTCGTGCCACCCAGGAGTCGGTTCGCGCCTCAGGACGCGCTGGGAGGAGCGAGAATCTCCACCGATGGTTTCTACGGCCCTCCCACGCAGGCCAGTGCTCCGCCTACGAGCAGCAACAGGACTGCCACCAAGACCGTTCGACGTCTCGACATCGACGCTTCCCCCTTCGTTGGTTCTATACCGCCGCTTCAGCGGTATGAGTGCCGCATTGTAGCATCGCCTGCGATGTGTCGCCAGCAGGTCGCTCGGTGGGCTCTACCGCCCGGAATCAGTGCCAGGCTCAGGGGAGATCATACGTTGAACCGGAAGTGCACCACGTCGCCATCCTGGATCCCATAGTCGCGACCCTCCAGCCGGACCAAGCCCCTCTCCCTGGCACTGGCAAACGAACCAGCGGCCAGCAAGACGTCGCAGTGCACGACCTCCGCGCGGATGAAGCCTTTCTGCATGTCGGTATGGATCTGTCCTGCCGCCTCCCATGCGGACGAGCCATCGACCACGGTCCAGGCGCGAAGCTCCCGTCCTCCCGTCGCCGTGAAGAAGGTCACCAGGTTCAACAGCCGGTAGCCCGCGGAGATAACTTGCTCGAGACCAGACTCCTGGAGGCCCGATTCGGCGCGATAGGCCCGGGCTTCATCGGCAGGCCACTCAGCCAGGTCCGCCTCCACCTGTGCGCAGATCTTCACCACCTCTACCCCGGCTGCTGCTGCGGCATCCTCCACGGCCTGGACCAGGCCATCGCCGCCTGACAGGGCCTCCTCATCTACGTTGGCGATGTAGATTTGAGGCTTGCTGGTGAGGAGAGCGTAGCCCCTCAGGATGCTGGCTTCCTCGCCTTCCCGTGGCGCGTCCTCAGCCCTGCCGCCCTCGCTCAGCGTCTCCTGGAGGCATTGTAGCAGACTCAGCTCGGCTTGGTACTCCTTGGCCCCGCCCTTGCTCGCCGTCTTGACCTTCTCCAGGCGCTTCTCCACTGTGGCTAGGTCCGCCAGCGCCAGCTCCAGATTGATGATCTCGATATCCAAGCGGGGGTCCAGATCCTCGGCGGTGTGGGGAATATCCGGCGCGCGGAAACAGCGCACTACCATAGCTACGGCGTCCACATTCCGGATGTGGCCCAGAAACTGGTTGCCCAAACCCTCACCCTGGCTAGCCCCCTTCACCAAACCCGCGATATCGACGAACCTGATGGTGGTGGGGGTCACCTTGTCCGGTCGCACCAAGGCCGCGACCTTATCCAGCCGCGCGTCTGCCACGGCAACTACTCCCACGTTGGGGTCGATGGTAGTGAAGGGGTAGGACGCGACCTCCGCCCCGGCTCGTGTGAGGGCGTTGAACAAAGTCGACTTGCCCACGTTGGGCAAGCCGACTATGCCGATCTGCAAGCTCACGTCGCCACCTCGCGCCCCGGGAAAAACGAGCCGGGGACTTGATTCACCCCTTGCTCCTCCCACCGAAATCCAAGGTGCAATGTGCTACGCCCGGTGCCTTGGGCTGCGCGCCTCGCTCCAGCACTCTGGGCGCGGGAGCGAGGTTCCGCAGACGTCGCACTACCCAGCCTACACGAGTTAGCCGCCGACGAAGGATCCGTCGAAGCCACTTGCCTCCTGCATTGGGCCCCGGCGGCTCGGGAACCCACGCCAGCTAGGGCGTCGCTCAAGGACGCGTGACCAGCACGTTGTCGAAGAGCACCTCCGTCGATTCGTCCTCGTACGTGGTGGCCGTCAAGGCGATGTCCCCTTCCACGAAGCTGGTATCGGTGGCGTCGGCCACGAGCTCCCCGTTAACGAAAAGCGCAAGATCGGCTCCGTCGCACACCACACGTAGGTGGTTGGTGGCGTTCCCCTGCCGAATCGCCTCCGATGTTGTCCAGTCCACTAACGCCTCGGCGTTCCCGTCCATAACCTTGTGAATCGAGCACAAACCATCACCACTGATGCGCAGCATGTAGCCGTCGATCCCGTTGGGCTGCACGCGGCACATGACCCCATAGGCATTGTTGTCATTGGACGGACCGGACACTTGTGTTGCATCCACATCGATGATGAGGTCGCTGAACGACTGGTTGGCTAAGCCCCACATCACCTGCTCGTCGGCGAGGGAACTCACGGCATAGGCGCCGTCTCTGTAGGCCAGGCTGCCGGTGCCATAGTCTCCGACCTCCCACCCAGAGCCGGAATCGCTGAAATCATCTTGGAAAAGAATCGGGCTAGGCAACTCCTCATCGACGACGAAGCTGGCCGTCACCATCAAGTCGCCGTCTACATAGAGTTCCCAGTCGTACTCAGCGGGAATCAGGCCATTCTCATTGCTAAGGTTGGCTATCCACAAAGGACCATGGCTCTCTCCGAGGCTCCAGGTGAACGGATTGCGGAAGCTCTCCTGTCCGTCCTGATACCAGACCGCCTCGCACTCCAGCCCGTCCGTCATCCCGTCGTAGCTCGCAAAGGCGTATACCCGGGTCGTGCCCGGGGGGAATCGCTCAGCAACGCTGACTGGTGCCCCGTCATCCGTGACCTCCGATGTGAAGCCCACATCGTAGAACCTGGGCCCAGAAATGAGCGGAGGTGTGGGCGTCGGGGGCACCGGGGTGGGGAGTTCCTGGGTCGGAAGCGGCGTAGGCGATGGCCCTACCGCTTCCTCGGTGGGCAGCGGGGCAGTGGTAGGCTCGGGGGTCTCCCCGCCCATGTTCAGCGAGAAGCTGCAGGCCAGCGTCGGCAAGACCAGCAATAGCACTACGAACAGCATCCATTTCTTCATCGTTTTTCTCCTCGTCGCTTCTGATCGCCAGGACACAAGCACTCGCGCGAATTTCCGCTCTTTGAGCCCGGCACGGACAACGAAAACCCTGAGAGGGCATCCAACGGATGGATTGGAGCCCTCAGATCCCCCGGAGACCAGGGTGCCTAATCCTACCCTACTTGGAAAACGAGGACAACACCAGCCGTCACGGTGCGCCAGGAGACCGCGACAGCGCCCCAAGGAGAAGGTTGCCTTGCGACCAGGACCAGACGAGACCGTCGTCGATGAGCCAGTCGAGAGAGGTCACGCCCGCCCTATCACCTCGCGCACCATGACGGATCCCAATCATCGGCCGGGTTGCTGGTGACGCGAGTCACGGCTGACCCGTCAGCATTCATCACGTAGATGTCCCCATTGGTGCCGGTGTACGAGACGAAGGCTAAACGTCTCCCATCCGGGGACCAGGCAGGGGAGATATCCGAGTCGCGGTCGTTGGTCAGCCGGGTCACTCCCCCGCCGCCTGCATCCATCACGTAGATTTCTTCGTTGCCGTCCCGGTTGGACACGAAGGCGATCCGGGGGCCGTCGGGAGACCACGCAGGGTCCCAGTCATTGGCTTTGTCGTTGGTCAGGCGAGTCATGTTCCCGCTCAGGAGATCCTTGATCATTAGCTCGTCGTTCCCGCTACGGGGCGATGTGAGGACCATCTGGTTTCCATCCGGCGACCACGAGGGCCAGCGATCACTGGTCGTTTTATCGGTCACGCGGGTCAGGCCACCACCTGTAGCGTTCATGATATAGATCTCAGCATTCCCAGCCCGGTCCGACACGAAGGCTATGCGGCTCCCGTCGGCAGACCAGGCAGGGTCCCAATCCTCTGCCGCGTGATTGGTGAGCCTGGTGACTCCGCTGCCATCCAAGTTCATGACGTAGATCTCGTTGTTCCCATCCCGCCTGGACATGAAGGCGATGCGAGTACCGTCGGGCGAGCAGGCCGGGTCGTAGTCGATATCCGAGTTGTTGGTCAGACGCACCACACCGCTCCCGTCGGCATTCATGACGTAGATCTCGTTGTTTCGGTCGCGGAGGGATACGAAGACGATGCGCGGGCCCTGCACGCGGACGGGCGTGCTGGTTGCCGCAGGCGGAGGCGTCGACTGGGCCGGGGCGCCGATGGTGAACGTGCCCCCCGATAGCAACTCCCCCTCGACGAGCAATTCCCAGTTGTAGAGCCCGGTCGATAGCCCGCCGTCCGTCTCCACGAAGTCAACCCACGTCTCACCCGTGTCACCCAGCGCCCAGTCGAACGAAGTCCGGACCATCTCCTGCCCGTTCACGTACCACAAAGACTGGCAGGCCAGGCCATCGGACATGCCCGCATACGTAGTGAAGGCGTACACCCTGGTTGTCCCACCGGGGAACTCGGTGGCGGCGTTGACCGGTTCGCTGCCCCCACTTACTCCCGTGGCGAAGAAGACTCGCTCGATCGAGGGCTCCACCGGTGCAGCGGGAGCGAGGGTCGCCGTCGGCGATTCGACAGTCGTCGCCGTCGCACTCGTTCCCCAGGGTGTCCAGGTCGCTGTCGGGAATGCCACCACGGTCCGCAGAGGAGTCTCCTCCGCCGGCACGACCTCGACGGTGATGCAACCCAGGAAAAGCAGCATCAGCACCGGCAGCGAGGCTGCCAGCCTCTTCCCTCGACCCATACCTCCACCCCCTCTCCAGACCCTCTTCCTCACCTCGTGCGGCGAAGCCACCTGCCCTATCTTACTTCAGCTCTGGGCCACGAGCAATGCGCGCCACTATCCCACGCCGAACGCGAGTATTGCGCTCTGGGCACTTGCCAGCGGGACCCTGGCTACTGCATGATTCGATTGACGGAATTTCAGACCAACGAACGCGCATTATTCGTGCTAGCAGAGAAAGGAGAGAGCGATGGAGAAGCGTTGGATGGCAGTGGTGATGGGTGCCTTGCTGGTGGGCACGCTGATAGGGGTGGTCTGGGCCAGGCCTGGCTAGAGTGCACAGGCTGCCGGCGCCACCCGCAAGCTCACCATCCCCGCAGCGTTCTTCCACCCGATCCAAGACGGCCAAGCCTATTGGAATAATGGAGACCGGCTTTGGATGAGTTCGGGTTCCGGCGCGTTCACTGCTCCCGTGATCTTCCCCTCCCTGGGGTCAGTGACGGTGGAAAGGATCATCTTCTCGGTGAGGGATCAGAATGCCACCAACAACGCCTGCGTCTCATTGTGGCGCACCAAGCCCGACAAGGGGATCCGCAAACAAATGGCCTGGCTGTGTTCGTCAGGCTCGCAGATAAGCGTCGTCAACTACACGAACGACACCATAAAGCCTGCCGTGGTGCTATCCGGTCACGGTGCTTATCTCTATCTGGATGTCAACGGATCAAGCATGGACGTCTACGGCGTCCGGATAGAGTACAAGGTGAACACCTGACGCCTCACCTGCCGCACACAACCGCCGCCATGGTACCCAGCAGGAATTCAGCGGGCTCTATGGAGAGCCCGCTGGGAACTCGCTTCGGGCGAGAGACGAACAGAGCTAAGAAGTCGCGTCCGGCGAACGCGGCCTCAACGCCCCTCGGACGGGGGTGCTGTTGGCGACTCCCGCGGCCAGCACCGCGCCCTGTCTGTGCCTCAAAACCAAGCTCGGCGCCTGGGCCAAGCCCCAGGAATGCGTGAGGGAGAAATGAACGAGTCGAAGAAGCGGGGGGTTCGCCCTTGCCCTCCCTCGCTCCCCACGGGAAGACCAAAGAGCGGGGACTATTCTCCCTCCGGCGACTCTGCTGGCGGAGGGCCGAAGAAGAAGGCCTCCATAACCTGCCGGCAGATGGGCGCGGCGAACGTCGAACCCTCCCCGCTGTTCTCCACCACCACGGCCACGGCTATCTGAGGATTCTCGACGGGAGCATAGCCAGCAAACCAGGCGTGCGGCTTCTCCTCCGGCGTCTCGGCCGTGCCCGTCTTCCCGGCGGAAGTGAAGGCGGCCCCTTCGAACGCCCGATAGGCCGTGCCTCCAGGATCGCTGGTCACTCCATCGAGACCATCCTGGATCACCTGCAAATTGGCGTCCGAGACGGGCACGCGCCCCCTCTCCGAGGAACTGAAGATCACCTCCTCCTCCTGAGGTGTGCCTGAGATGCGCATCACCAGATGAGGCCGGTAGAGGATGCCACCGTTGGCGATGGCAGCCATCATGTTAGCTACCTGTAGAGGGGTGGCTAGCAAGTCACCCTGGCCCACCGCGAGATTCACTGCATCACCCGGGACCCAGAAGGGGTTGCCTTCGCCGGTGAAGAACTCCTCCTTCCACTCAGGGTCGGGAACCAGACCCTCGCTTTCGTCGAGCGCATCCAGTCCGGTCGGTTCTCCGAACCCGAACTCATGCGAGTACGATGGAAGGAGGTTCTCATCCACGCTGTTCACGCGAAGCCCCATCTCCCAGAAGAAGACGTCGCAGGAGCGCACGATAGCGGAGCGAAAATCCATGGCACCGTGCCCGGTCTCGAGCCAATCGTACTTCACCCATCCCGGACCCAGACCCGCCCAGGAACCGGTGCAATTGACCGTGGTCTGGGGGGAGAAGCCGGCGCCCTCCATCGCGGCGGCAGCGGTGACCACCTTGAACACAGATCCTGTGGGGTACAGGCCCTGCGTGGCCCGGTTGAGCAGCGGGCGAGCCGGATCCGATACCAGAGCCTCCCACAGAGCCGGATCGAAGTGACCCCAGGTCAACTCGTTGGGATCGTAGTGGGGGTTGGTGGCCAAGGCCAGGATCTCGCCGTTGTTGGGGTTGAGAGCGACGACCGCTCCCTGAAAATCGCCCAGGGCATCTTCGGCCACCCTTTGCAGATCCAGGTCGATGGTGGAATAGACACTCCTGCTCTGGGAGGCCGGATACTCTACAACGGTATCCACCAACTCGCCTTCCGGAGTGACGATGGTCAAACGACCCCCGCTCCTCCCCGCCAGGTACGTCTCTCCCCATCTCTCCAATCCTGCCTTGCCTATGGGATCGCCCTCCAGGTAGCCCTGTGACTCCAACGTGCTGAGTTCCTCGGCGCTTATCTCTCCCAGGTAGCCCAGAATGTGCGCCGCCAGGTCCCCCTGGGGATAGGTGCGCACGGGCGTCTCCCGAAGCATCACGCCGGGCAAGGAGTTCAGCGTCTCCGCGTGGGCCAGGCTCTCCTCGAAGGAGAGGTTGGCGATGGGCACGAACCAGTGGGGCTGGATGCCCTCCGCCGTATACATCGACTGTATCTCGTTCCAGGTCATGTTCAGTATGCGGCTCAACTCCGCCAGCAGAGCGTTCTCGTCCTGGATGTCCTTGGGCACAACACCTACTGTGACCATGGAGCCATCCACCGCCAGTGGCTGGCCATGGCGATCGTAGATGTTGGCCCGAGCCGAGGTGAGGCGGTGGAGGTACACGAGGTTGTCTGCACTCAGCGACGGGAAGATCACCTGGGGGGACCAATCCACCCTCCATCCGGCATCTTCCCAGACCAACAGCAGTTGGTTCGAGACTTGGGGGTTGCCCAGCAACGTCGTCTCCAGGGTCAGAGTGAACTCCCCTGCCGCCTCCATGCCCTCCTCGACGATATCGTGAAGCTCCAGATGATGAGACAGAACGGTCGCCTCCTCCATGATGGATTCGTGATACCAGACGAACTCCTCCTCGCTGACCTCCTGCCGGGCGGACGTTGACAGCAACTCGTACATCCCGGTGTAGTCGTCCTCCTCCCAGGCGCTCAGAAACGCCTCCGCCGTGGGCAGGGGAGGCAATTGAGGCGCCTCGGGACTGGGTGTCTCTCTGGAGCTGAGCGGGCCCTCACAGCCCACGACCAGGGACAGTAGGATGATCACAGCCAGGATGTACCCGTATGTTCTCACGCGATCCCTTCCCGAGTCCTGTAATCTGTTATCTGTCGCCTGATCGCCTCTCGTTCCGTCAAGGCTTCCTCCACCGGATCGATCAGCTTCCCCTGCCATTCATCTATGGCATCCACCAAGTCGCCGAGGAAGGCCTCCAGAGGTTCTAATAGTTCGTCTTGAAGGGGATTCAGGAGTCCTCCCTTCAAGCCGCTCTCCTCGTCGTCGGTGAACCAGTCCTCTCGCAGCGGCTCCACCAGTCTGCTACGCACCTCGCCGATGGCGTCGGGGAGAGCGCCCATCAGCTCCGATATCCTGTCCAGAGCATCCAGTGTGGCGGGTCCCACGCCTGGAATACGTTCCACCAGAGCGCTCAAGAAGCTGCCTACAGCGTCGCTCACTGGAGCCACGAACTCCTGCACTTCACTCATGGTTTCCTGAAGTTGCTCCACCCGGCTCTCCAGGCTCGCGAACAACCCCTCCACCAGGATCAACCCTCTGCGAATGGTGGAGAAGGAGCGCTCGAAGACACTCACTCCCGTGTCAACCAGGCCCACGCCTTTCTCCAGCACAGTGATCCCTGCCTCCAACCCCTCCAGAGACATGGAAAGGGCGGCAACTCCTGCGCCGAGGAGGGCATCTATGCCCACTTGCTCCAGGTTCTCGTACAGCGCGAGAAGCCCCCGCAGCTTGAGCAGTTCGGCTTCGCTCTCCAACTGGGCCACGGCTTGCCCGGCCTTGCTGCCCAGCGACCCCGCCACCAGACCCGTGGCCAGATTTGTGGAGACCAGAGCAGCGCCCCCCGCCGCCGCACCCACCAGAAACTGCCTTCGGTTGATACCCCCCTGGAAGAGCACCGGTTTGTCGTCCTCCCCGTCCTCTGCCCCGTGCAGCAGTCCTGCAATCCCCAACAGGTCGTCGTCTTCGCAGGAATCCAGTGCCTCCTCGATACGCTCCTTCAGTTCCCGCCGTCTCTCGTCGTCCATCACCTGCTCCTTGCTCTGGTCAGAATGCGATCCCTCCCCACAATCACTCATCCGAGGTTGGCCCTCACTCTATCCTACTGCCCGGTGGCTCCAGGGAAAGACCATCTGGTCGAAGACCTCCCCAGTACCCCACAAGACTCCCGGGCTACCCCCGTCGAGCGGCAGCACTAAGAACGCCGCCATGTCCCGTGGGTCGAGCAACCCGTCGCCGCTCGTGTCGCCCTCTATCCTGCTGAACACGATCCCCGAACCGTCCGGCTCCCACTGCGGAGCAAGACTGAGCCCAGGCCCAAAGGTCTTCCTGACCTGCTCTGTCCCATCGGCGTTCATCAAGTAGATCTCACTCGTGCCGTCACGCTCGGACTGGAAGGCGACACGAGCGCCGCCCAGAGACCAGGCAGGCGCGTGATCATCGGCCGGGTTGCGGGTCAGGTTCACCAGATTCGATCCGTCTGCATCCATGACGTAGATCTCGCTATTGCCGTCACGACCGGTCTCGAAGGCGATTCGCGCCCCATCCGGAGACCACACCGGCGCCAGGTCAGGAGCCCCATCGAACGTCAACTGGATCTGACGGCCTTGCTCGTCCAGCAGCCAGATGTCGGGATTCCCCGTTCTCTCGGAGACGAAGACGAAACGTGCCACCATTGGTCGGGGAACCGCCGGAGCCCGACCAGGCATCGCTGAGGTGTACTCTCCCGCCGACACCTTCACGGTCGTATCTCTGGCCAGCACCTCAGCCACGCCCTCGGAGACCTCTACTATCGTCTCTCCGTGTTCCGAGACCACCACGCGGCATCGGCCCAAGGCCATCACGACCTCTGCGGCGGGAGTGCGAATCTCGTGCCGGCTCTCGCCGTCCGACGATGCAAGCGCCTGATGAGACGTGTCGCCCCGCTGCACTTCAAGACGCCAGGTAAGGGATTCGGCATCGTCAGTTGACAGTCGACCCAGAATAACCTCGCAGCCTGATCCCAAGAAGGCAGAATCCGTCGGAGACCAGACCAACAAAGCGCTGGAGTCCGTCGACGTGCGAATCCGATCACCACTCCGCACTCGCAGCATCCCTGTCCCCTGCGAAGCCCGGGTGGTGGAGCCCCGCAGCACCGTCACCTCTCCCGTCTCCGCGAACAGAGTAGCGTCCCCCTCACGGTCGAGGGAGAAGAAGAAGCAGGCCGCCAAGATCGCAGCGCTCAGCCCCAGTAGACCAGGAATCAGGAGGATGATTGGTCTTCTTGGCACGTTGTGCGCATTATAGCACACGATCCCGCACCCCTGCTAGAGACTGCCACCATCCGCAGGACAAGAGCAGCTCGTGTGGGCAACACCCACTGCTCCTGAAGCTCAAGAACAGTACATGCTGGCTGTCCGTCTAGCAGAGCGCTGACACCGCAACCCGAGCCCGGTGTGCCGCTCAAGGGTCCATGCCCGGGCTCGCAGTTTCGTCAGGGGCAGCCACTTACCGGGGCGTCGAACGGCCTTTGGCTCCCAAACACCCCTCTCGAGCACACTACGTAACAGGCGGGGCCAAAGAACCTCGTTTTTAAGCCGGTTTTAATGCCACCTTTACGACGCTTTAATCCTGCTGCCGTAGTCTATGGTGGCAAACACTAAAACATGGGAGACGCATTGTGAACAAACGTCTTTGGAGTCTACTCCTGGTCCTCTCCGTGGCCGCAGTGATAACGATCGCTGCATCAGCGACAACCATCTACTCCAGTCCCGAGCACACCGCCCACCCCAAGCTGACCGTGGAGTCGTGTCTCGTAGAGGGCACGAACGTCTTCAGGATAAGGGTAGTCAACTGGGACGTTCCCGGCGAGTGGCGCCTGAAGCTTCATCACGGCACAGATCTCATCGCCATGGGGTATCTTGAAGCCAGGCAGGAGATCGGCAGTCTCGACGCCAGCGCCACCATCACCACCACCACGGAAGGAACGTGGAAGAAGCAGTTCCTCGAGGGTGACGAATGGGTCAACAGACACGGTGCCCATTCCTTGTCGGTGCAGGCATTCACGGACAACGGCTGGTTCTGCCCTCCAGGGCCCGCCTATGACCTAGGAGATCTGGTGTGGTACGACACCGACCAGGACGGCGTGCACGACGGCGGGGAGCCCGGTGTGCAAGGTATCGTGGTCCAGCTTCACGACGACGCCGCTTGCACCACGACCGCCACCTACACCCGGACCACCAGCCTGGACGGTGGGTACCTGTTCACCGATGTGACTACCGGCACGCACTGCCTACAGTTCCTGGACGTACCGGCCGGCTGGCAGATCAGCCTACAGGATCAGGGCAGCGACGAAACGGTCGATTCCGACGCGGAGCCGGCATCCGCTCGCATCGAGAACATCGATCTGCAAGCGGACGATCTCGACGAGGACGTGGGGCTCTACGTCGATGGATCCATTGGCGATCGGGTATGGTGTGACTACAACGGCGACAGCTTCTGTGATTCCGGTGAGGGACTCGACAATATCACCATCTCCTTGTTCGAGGACAGCAACTGCGACCGGTATGGAGAAGCGCTGCTGGCCACCGTGGAGACGGGCAGTGAGGGCGACTATGCCTTCACAGACTTGAATACAGGCCCCCCAGGGGCGACAGATGAGGTGTGCTACGTGGTGGCGGTAGACGCGACCGACGAAGATTTGGGAACGTGCAGCCAACCAGTGGGCGCGGTTAGCCTCGGGATGACGCTCACCGCCGATGAGTTCGACAACGATGCCCTCGACTTCAGCTTCCGCGAGCAGACCGGAATGCCCGGACCTTTCCGTTCGTATTGTCCACTGGTGACCACCATACCCTGAAGTCGATCCTTTGCGCGCTTTGCCGGGCTCGGCCCGGCAAAGCGCACGGTGCAAGCGACACCATGACGGCATCTTCGCTGGATAGACCATCGAAGGCCTTTAAGAGAGTTTTAATATCGCCTTTATGGTCGTTTAATCCGAACCCGGTAGGATGGGGCTTGAGTCGGAGTACAAGTGGGCAGGTAGGTAAGGATGCTACGAGAACGACTCCCCGACATGTGCAGGCTAGCATCTCGGGGCAACTTAGACCTTTCCTGTTCTACCTGCCCGCTGGTGATCAACTAGTGACGCCCTAGCCTAGCACAGTGGCACGCTACCCCGAAGACGGGCACGTCTAGGATGGACCGCTCACGAAAGTGCGCTTCCGGAGATGTGAGCAGAAGCTACAGAGGTAAGCAGTGATCAGAGTACTAGTCATCCACCCCGACAGTAAGACGGCCGCAAGCGTCGCCAGAGCTCTGGCTGACGAGAAGATGATGCCCACCGTCGTCTGCGACCGGGCAGAAGCGCTGCGCCAACTTGAGAGCAACCCTCCAGACGCCGTGATCCTGGCTGCAGTCCCCTGCAACGGCTGGAGTGAGGATCTGTGCAGGGCGGTGTGCCATCGGACCCTCGTTCCTCTTCTCGTGGTCGCGGCGCAAGAGGACAACTATCTACTGCAGCAACTGCTGGCCGCCGGAGCGGACGCCCATGTTCTCGAGCCTTTCGCCGCAGAGGTGCTCGTCGCCCAGCTATGGGCTCTGCTGCGCCGCGTGGGGCTCGTCGGCAGTCCCTGCACCGCGTAGACAGACCGCCTGCCCGCGGCCTCTCCCATTCCTCCGAACCCGGGGACCCGTCCCAAGATCCCATGCGCTCAGACCTCGTGCAGCGGTGCTCACGAGACCCCCTCTTCGAGACCCCATCGCATCCTCGACTTCGCAACCCGCATGCACCATACAGGCACCTGGTGCGC
>CAZOBP010000058.1:0-15118 GCA_964577995.1 uncultured Anaerolineales bacterium | reverse complement strand
CCCCCGCGTAGGCGGCGGCAGCCACGCCCAGCATCACGTATCCCATGTGGTTGACGGAAGAGTAGGCGATGAGCTTCTTCAGGTCCCACTGGGCCATGGAGACGAGCGCACCATAGACGATGCTGATCAGCGCCAGCACTCCCACGATGGGCGCATAGGTCTGGAAAGCTTGCGGGAAGATCGGGAGGAGGATGCGCAGGAAACCGTAGCAGCCCAACTTGAGCAGCACGCCGGCAAGGATCACGCTACCCGCCGTAGGGGCCTCGACGTGGGCATCGGGCAACCAGGTGTGGAACGGGAAGAGGGGTACCTTGATGGCGAAGGCGGCGAAGATGCCCCAGAAGGCCAGACCCTGCAGAAAAGTGTTGTCAGAGAAGGGTTGTCGCGACGCCATCTCTATGATGTCGAAGGTTCCTTCGGCGAAGTACATGGCCAGGATGGCGATCAGCATGAGCACGCTGCCGGACAGGGTGTAGAGGAAGAACTTGATGGCGGCGTATTCCCGACGCTCGCCCCCCCAGACGCCGATCAGGAAGTACATGGGCACCAGCCCGATCTCCCAGAAGACGTAGAACAGGAAGAAGTCCAGGGAGGTGAAGACTCCCATCATGCCCATCTCCAGGAGGAGGAAGAAGAAGAAGTACTCCTTGACCCGCACCTTGATCACGTGGGAAGAGTAGTAGAGCGAGATGACGGTCAACAGCGCGGTTAAGAAGACCATGGGCACGCTGATGCCGTCCACACCCAAGCGATACTTGATGTTCAGGGTGGGTATCCACTGGTACTCTTCCGCGAACTGAAGCGTCGCGGCCTGGGAATCGTAGTTGAACCAGACCACGATGGAGAGGACAAGAGGGATCAGACTGAGCAGTATAGCGAAGAGCTTGATGGCCCTCTCTTTGTCCCGGGGGATAGCCAGAACCACCAACGCCCCCAATAGTGGGGTGAGGGTGATCACGGTCAGAATCGGGAAGCCTTCCATTTAAGCATCCTCCTCGAAGTCTACTTACATGTACAGGAACACGCCCATCAGCAACACCACGCTGATGACGACGATGACCATGTAGTTCTGTACGCGACCGGTCTGGATGTAGCGGAGCTCCTCACCCACGGCTGAGGTCACCCGGCCCACACCGTTGACGATACCATCGATGACGTAGGTGTCGAAAAGACCGCTCACGTACGCCCAGCGCTCGGTGAGCTTGCCGACCAGATTGACGATGGTGTCGATGATACCCAGGTCGAACCTGAAGAGTACGTCGGCCAGACCGATGGCCGCGCGGATGACGGTGGCGCGATAAATCTCATCTATGTAGTACTTGTTCCTCAGCAGGGTCCAGATGACACCCAGGCGCTCCAGGGGGTCTCGCTGGCCCTCCTCGAGGGGCTTGCGCCCGTAGAGAAGATAGCCCAAGCCGATTCCCAATCCCGCCATGGCGATGGAGATAAGCATCACCGAGCCGTTGAACCCCACGTGAGGCAGGTGGGCGTAGTGCCACTGGCTGAACTGCTCGGCCAGGAAGTGATGGAAGGGGTTGTTGCCCAGGAGTGGCCCCAGAACAGGCAGCTCTGCGGGCACGCCCAGCAACCCCAGCAATGCTGCACCCACGGCCAGGAGGATCAACGGCACGTACATCACCGGTGGACTCTCGTGGGCGTGGATCTCCTTGTTGCGCGGCTGGCCAGCGAAGGTGAGACACACCTGCCGGGTCATGTAGAAGGCCGTGATGAAGGCGGCCAAGGTACCCATCACCCAGACCACAGGGTTCTGTACGAAGGCGACAGCCAGAATCTCGTCCTTGCTCCAGAATCCGGCCAATGGCGGCACGCCAGCCAGGGCCAACATGCCCACCAGGAAGGTCCAGAAGGTGTAGGGCATCTTCTTGCGCAGGCCGCCCATCTCCATCATGTCGTTGGTGCCCACGCCGTGGATGACCGAACCCGAACCCAGGAACAAGAGTGCCTTGAAAAAGGCGTGAGTGATCAAGTGGAAGACCGCTGCCACGAAGCCGCCGATGCCCAGAGCCATGATCATGTAGCCTAGCTGGCTGATGGTGGAGTAGGCCAGCACTCGCTTGATGTCGTCCTGGGCGATGGCCACGGTGGACGCGAAGAAGGCGGTGATAGCGCCAATGGCGGCCACCCAGGCGAGTGCGGGCATCCCGCTCAGGACCAGGAAGATGGGCAACATCCTGGCCACCAGGAAGACGCCAGCGGCGACCATGGTGGCGGCGTGGATGAGCGCCGAGACAGGGGTTGGGCCCTCCATGGCGTCGGGCAGCCAGACGTGAAGCGGAAACTGGGCCGACTTGCCCACGGCACCGCCGAAGACGAGCAGCGCCGTGATGTACATCAGGGTGGGATTGGTCTCCGCCAGGTGCTCAACGCCTGCGAACACGGTCTCGAACCTCAAGGCTCCCGTCTGGGAGTAGAGGATGACCATGCCCAGCATGAGCAGCACGTCGCCGATGCGGGTGGTGATGAAAGCCTTCAGTCCAGCCCACATCGCAGACGGCTTCTCGTACCAGAACCCGATGAGCAGATAGGAACAGAGCCCCATCACCTCCCACGAGACGAAGAGTAATAGCAGGTTGTCGGCCACCACCAGGCCCAGCATCCCTGTGGCGAAGAGGCAGATGTAGGCGAAGAAGCGCGAGTACAGCGGGTCCCCCTCCATGTAGCCCATAGAGTAGATGAAGATCATCAGGCAGACAGTGGGCACCATGAATAGCAGGGCCACAGTGAGGGGGTCGATCTGCATGCCTATGTCCAGCGTGGTGGCGCCAGTAGGAATACGCAGCAGTGTCAGGTGAACCGCTGGCTCCTCGGCGAAATGCGGCATCTGGACCACCGCGTTGAAGACGATGACCATGGAGAGCAGCCAGGAGATGAATATGGCGGCCACCGCCAGATAGCTACTCACCTTGTGATATCGCCTCGCGTAGATGGCGATGATCGCAAAGGTGAGGAGGGGAACCAACGGGATGAGGGGTACTATCTTAACAAGATCTTCCATTGTCACCTCTTTGCCCAGCTATCTCACTACCAGGCGATGCCTCAGAACTTCATCATGTCTACGTCTTCGACGACGACGGTTTGCCGGTTGCGGAAGATGGAGATGATCAGGGCTAGCCCGATAGCTGCCTCCGCGGCGGCGACGGTGATCACGAAAACCGCGAATACCTGGCCGGTCAAGATGTCGGGCGTGATGTACCGCCAGAAGGCGATGAGGTTGATGTTGACGGCATTGAGCATCAACTCGATACCCATCAGCACGCCGATAGCGTTTCGCCTGGCCAGAGCTCCGTACAGGCCAATGCAGAAGAGGATGGCGGCTACGATCAGGTACCAGCTCAAGGGTATCATAGCTCTAGCTCCTTATTCCTTCTCTTCCTTCTCCTCACGCGCGATGACTATCGAGCCGATGAGGGCCATGAGCAGTAGCACGGAAGCGACCTCGAAAGGAAGGACGTAGGTGCCCATCAGGGTCTTACCCAGCGCGGCAATGGCATCGGGGATGGCAGGCGCATCTGATACCTGCCAGTTGGCGGTCACCACGACGTAGAGCAGGACCGCCGCCAGGCAAACGGCCACCAGAAGGGCCACCCACCACTGCTCGTTCCAGGCGCGCGCCTCCTTGCTCATCAGCTTCTCGGTGAGCATCAGGGAGAAGATGATCAGGACGGCGATGGCCCCCACGTAGATCAACACCTGGACGGCCGCCAGGAAGGGAGCCTCCAGGAGGACGTAGAAGCCAGCCACCATGAACAGACAGAGTATGAGGAACAGCGCGCTGTAGAAGATGTTCTTGCTGGCAACCACTCCGATGGCGGAGCCTATAGCAGCGACGGCAAGGATCAGAAAGACAAGCTGCATGAGGGTCATGACGCCACTGCCTCCTTCTCCTCGGCGGGCCAAACCCCGTCGGGGGCGTACTCGCGGCCCAGTTCCAGCATTCGCTCCAGGTTGAGGATGAGGGCCTCGCCTTTCTCGTAGGCACCCACCTCCAGCAGAGGAGAGTGGGCCAGGGCCCCGGTCGGGCAGATCTGCACGCAGAAACCGCAGAACATGCACGTGTTCATGTCATACTCGTAAGACTCGGGCACCCTCTGATCCTGGACCTTCTCTTCCGCCGCCGAGACCTTGATGCTCTCCGTGGGACAGGTGCGCTCACACTGCCCGCAGGCGATGCACTTGGTGATGCCTTTCTCGGGGTCGGTGAGCATCATCAGTGGGCCACGGTAGCGGGGGAACATGGGCACTTGCTGCTCGGGGTACTGGATAGTGAAGGCGCCACGTTCGGTGATCCCCATGCGTTTGTACACCTGGCCCGAGGCGTATCTCCTCGGAAAGTGCCTCAGGTCGCCCACGTAGGTGTCTACGAAGCGTCTGAGGGTGACCGACATGCCTTTGAGTATTCCTATACCGAGCATAGTCTCAGTCCTTCTCTGTTCTTCGAGGCTGTCAACTCTTGGCCTGCGGTGTCGCGGTCCTGGGCACCAACACTACCTCGCGCTTCTCTCTCTTCCAGCGTGGGTACTTCACGAGGGCTATACCCACGATCATCACCACGTTAGCTGCCAGGAAGGCCATGGCCCCGACTAGACTGTTGTGAGGGACGAGCTTGGCGACGAGAGCGGTGATCATGAGATTGGCCAGGGCTAGAGGCACGAGCGTCTTCCAGGCGAAGTTCATCAACTGGTCAACCCGCAAGCGCGGCAGCGTGCCTCGCAGCCAGATGAGGACAACGTAGAGGAAGTAGGCCTTGATGAAGAACCAGGCCCAGGACGGCAGTATGGGGCCCTGCCATCCTCCCAGGAATACGGTGGTGGCGATGCCGCAGATACTGAAGGCATTGATGTACTCCGCCAATAGGAACATGGCGAACTTGATGCCACCATACTCGATGTGGTACCCGGCCACGATCTCGGATTCCCCCTCGGGCAGGTCGAAGGGGGAGCGGTTCACCTCGGCCATGGCAGCGGTGAAATAGAGAACGAAGGCCAGAGGCTGCAACACGACGAAAGGCAGACGCCACTGGCTCTGCGCTTCCACGATGGAAACCATGGATAGCGAGCCCACCAGCAGGAGCACGCCCACCACGGAGAGGACCATGGGTATCTCGTAGCTGATCATCTGGGCCACGGTGCGCAGTCCCGACAGCATGGCGTACTTGTTCCGGGAGCTCCAGCTCGCCATGAAGATGCCGATGGTGCCCAGAGAGCCGACGGCCACGATGTACAGAAACCCGATGCTGAGATCGGCGGCCACCATTCCGCGGCCGAAGGGCAGGACGGCCAAGATGAGAAAGGTGGGGACAATGGGCACGATCACGGCGAGGTTGTAGACCAGGCGGTCAGCCTGGGTGGGGGTGATGTCCTCCTTGGTTAGCAGCTTGACCATGTCGGCTACACATTGTAGCAGTCCCCACGGTCCGAAGCGGTTGGGCCCGTACCTATCCTGGAAACGGCCGATGACCTTGCGTTCGAACACGTTGATCCAGATGATGGATCCGAGGCCGAAGAAGATGAGCACGAGGACCGTAGCGAACATCATGACCAGAGTCACGCCCCACTCAGGCAGGAAGTTCGCCAACTGGGAGGAGAGCCAGAAGCTCATGTTGACGAAGATCTGGTCCACGAACTCCAGTATGCCCTGGATTGACTCCATAAGCCGCTCCTACTCTATCTATCCACCTCACCCATGGTGAGGTCGATGCTGCCGATGACGACGACCACGTCGGCTATCTTTCCACCTCTGCACATATAGGGCAGCGCCTGCAAGTTCACGAAGCTGGGAGCCCGGATCTTGTAGCGGTAGGGGCTCGTCTCGCCGTCGCTCACCAGGTAGAAGCCCAGCTCCCCCTTGGGCGCTTCGATGCGGTGGTACACGTCACCCACAGGAGCCACGAACTTCTTCTTCTTGGGGGTTGAGGTTTCGCCCTCCGGGAGGTCCCTGAGGGCCTGCTCCAGGATTCTCACACTCTGCCGCATCTCGGCGATGCGCACCAGGTAGCGGTCGTAGACATCTCCGACCGTGCCCACCGCGATGTCGAAATCGAAACGGTCGTAGATGGAATAGGGCTCAGCCCGGCGGATATCGTAGGGTACCCCCGAGGCTCGGAGCAAAGGCCCGGTGCAGCCGTAGGCGATAGCCACGTCCGGAGGCAGGACACCTACGTCCTTGCACCGCATCTGCATGATCTCGTTGTCCGTGATCAAGCGCTCCAACTCGTCTATGAATCCCGGCAGGGCGTCCACGAACTCCCTGCACTGGGGCAGGAACGCTGGCGGCAGGTCCGCTGCCACCCCGCCGATCCAGAAGTAGTTGGGCATCATGCGGGACCCAGCCGTCATCTCCCACATGTCCACGACCATCTCCCGCCACCTGAGGCAGTAGAACATGGGTGTGAAGAAGCAGCCCAGCTCATTCATCAAGAAGCCGATGGCCACCATGTGGTTGACGATGCGGTTCAACTCTACCATGATGATGCGGATGTACTTCGCTCGCTCCGGAGGCTCGATCTCGGCCAGTTTTTCCACGGCCAGGACGTAGGCAAACTCGTTGGACATGGGGCTGATGTAGTCCAGCCGATCGGTGAAGGGGGTGTTCTGTATCCAGTTGTTCTTCTCGCCGATCTTCTCGTGATTGCGGTGCAGATAGCCCACCACCGGCTCCACGTCGACAACAGTCTCCCCATCCACGGTGAGAATCAGGCGAAACACACCATGTGTGCTGGGGTGCTGCGGTCCCATGTTGATGGTGACGGTCTCGGTCTTCAACTCGGTCATGCTCTCGTTCTCCGCTAGATGCTAGCTGAACGTGTACTCGTCTACGGGGCCGGGGTAGTCTTTTCTCAAGGGATGGCCCTCGAACCCCTCCCACATCAGGATGCGCTTCAGATTGGGGTGGCCGGAGAAGCGAACACCCATCAGGTCCCACACCTCTCGCTCCTGCCAGTCTGCGCCAGACCAGATGGCAACCACCGAAGGGACCTCGGGGTTCTCCCTCGGGGCGTGCACCTTCAAAACGACCGGCGGACCTTGCTCCTTCATCGAGCAGAGGTGATAAACGACCTCAAAGCGATCCTCGTAGTCGACTCCGGTGATGGAGGCACAGTAGTCGTAGCCGCCCTCATCCCGCAGGTACAGGGCCAACCCCAGGAGGTGTTCTGCTCTGACCAGGATGGCGGGATCTTTGCCTTCAAGGTACTCGAGCTCGAACTGCGGGAGCTTCGCCGTCAGGGTGTCAAAGAGATCTCTGGTGCTCATGCGCTCTTCTCCCCTTTCGGCAGCACCAGGCCCTGGGGTCCGTACTCGGGGACGGGCAGCTCGCGCTCCACGCCTTTGCGATACCAGGGGGAGGTGCGGATGGTCTCGTTTCTCATCTTCTGGTGTAGCTTGAACACGCCATCCAGCAAGCTCTCCGGCCTGGGCGGGCAACCGGGCACGTATACGTCCACGGGCAGGTACTTGTCTATGCCTGGTACAACATTGTAGCCATCCTTGAACGGACCTCCGGAGATGGCACAAGCGCCCATGGCCAGAACGTACTTCGGCTCGGGCATCTGGTCGTACAGACGGACCACCTGGGGAGCCATCTTCTTGGTGACTGTGCCGGAGATGATCATCAGTTCCGTTTGTCGAGGTGAGGCACGCATGAACTCCATGCCGAAACGGGCCAGGTCGTACCGCGAGGTGAGGGTCACGATCATCTCGAAAGCGCAGCAGGCCAGGCCGAACATCGTAGGCCACACAGATCCGGCCCGCCCGAGGTTGTAGATCCAATCGACGGGCGTGATGAGCACGTTCCGCTGCAACTCTGGAGGCACCATGTCTTGTTGGGTCATTTCCACTCCCTTTCCTGGCCCTGGTTTCTGCTCACCATGGCCTAGCGGCTACACCCACTCCAGGGCGCCCTTGCGCCAGGCGTAGACGAGGCCACCCAGCAGAACCATGAGGAAGAGAAACATCTCCACCAGGGCGAAGAGACCGAGTTGGCCGTACGCCACGGCCCAGGGGTAAAGAAAAACGGTCTCCACATCGAAGACGAGGAAGATCAGGGCGTAGATGTAGTACTGGACCCTGAAGCGTACCCACGTCTCGCCGACGGTTTCGAGACCGCATTCGTAGATGGATTTCTTGACTGGGGCTGGCTTCCTAGGGCGGAGGAGAAAGGCGAGAAACAAGGCAACCAGGGGAAAAATGGCGGCTACGACCAGGAGCAGCCCGATGAGCGCGTAATCTGTCACAGATACTACCTCCTTGCGAATAGCCCCTTTGCCGATGTACCCTTGTCTGCCGACCAACAGGCCTCTCTCGGGGCGTATCTATGCTTGTCCAACTGGCCTACCACCATCCCAGCCACACACGTTAGATTGTAGCCTCGGTTGGGTCTTTGGTCAAGAAGCGGGAGACTGCATATAATCGGTAGCAAGGTACACAACGCGAATATTATACCCATCGTCGGGGGAAAGGCAAGTGGGCAGAGATCACGCTCAGATAGCCCCAAGTGAGATCCAGGCTCCCGCCAGGGAGGAGTGGGATGGGTTCGTCCTGAGCAGGGGAGGTCACCTTCTCCAGTCGTGGGGCTGGGGCGAGTTCAAGGGTCGCTTTGGTTGGGATACGGAGCGGTTGGCGGTGTGGGACGCCGGCGGCCACGAGCTAAAGGGGCTGGCCCAGGTACTGATCCGGCGTTTGCCGCTGGGGAGCCTGGCCTACGTGCCCAAGGGCCCTGTGGCCAGACCCGACGATGAGGAGACCTGGGCGCGGCTGCTGCGGATGCTGGGCGACTTCGGCCGAGAGAGGGGCGTCACCTTCCTCATGATCGAGCCGGACTGGGAGGGGGAGTTTCCTCTGTCTCAACTCTTCACCGAGGAGGGCTTCAGAGCCTCCGATCAGGCGATCCAGCCTCGGACGACCATCGTGGTCAGCCTGGAGGGGGAAGAGGAAGAGATCCTCTCGCAGATGAAGTCCAAGACCCGTTACAACGTCCGGTTGGCCGAACGCAAGGGCGTGACGGTGCGCGAGGGGGGCGAGAACGACGTCTCTCTTTTCCACGGCTTGATGGAGGAGACGCGGGAACGAGCCGCCTTCGGCATCCACGACGTGCAGTACTACCTCGAGGCGTGGCGAACCTTTGTTGCTCAGGACCAAGCCAGGCTCTTTCTGGCCTACCATGGCGATGAACCCCTGGGCGGATTGATGGCCTTCGCCTTTGGCTCCACCGCCTACTATCTGTACGGTGCCTCTTCGGACAGGCACCGCAACCTGATGCCCAACCATCTGCTCCAGTGGCGGGCCATGGTGTGGGCCAAGGAGCGCGGCTGCACCAGCTACGACCTGTGGGGCATCCCCGACGAGGCCGGCGAGGACGAAGAGGACATGGAGGAGGTCCTGAAGCGAGGCGGCCTGTGGGGGGTCTATCGCTTCAAGCGTGGCTTCGGGGGCGGGGTGGTGCGGTACTCGCCGAGCTACGAGTGCGTGTACTCGCCTGTCTTGTACTGGCTGGGGACGAGGGTGTATGGTCGGGTGAGGGGTGCATAGTCATGGCCCTCAGACTGTGGTACAATGGTTGTGGATGTCCAGAGCTGAGTCACGGAGGCGCAAGATGGCAAGGAATCTGGGAGAACTGACGGCTGAGGAGTTCGAGGAACTGGTCGAACGTACCATCGATAGGCGCTTTGAGGTGTGGCTGACCCAATTGATGGACGCCTTTGAAGGGCTAAGTGACGAGAACGGTGACGAGCTCCGTCCGGAGGTTGCGGCCTCTCTGCGGCGGTCGCTTGAGCAAGCGAGGTCGGGAGAAGGCACTACTCTCGACGTGTTTCGGCGTGAACTGGGCCGATGAGCGGCTTCGATGTCATTCTCACGCCCGAAGCGCAGGCAGACATCGGGCGTCTTGACCGGTCTGTGCAGACCCGCGTGCTGCACAGGCTCGAGTGGATGGGCGAGAACGTTGACTTGATGCGACACCTGTCCCTTCGAGGAGAGGAGTGGAGGGGTTGCTTCAGGTATCGGCTCGGCGATTATCGTATTATCTACCTCCTCGATCGAGCGGGGAATAGGCTGGTGGTGCTCAAGGTTGGGCACCGCCGCGAGGTGTATCGTTGAAGCTGGACCGGTGTGCTCCGGCGTCGGCTGGGAACAGACGAGAGGTTGCCGGGGGAGCCGCCAACGACTATGGCCCGAGCCGCGCTCTATTCATCCCCATGACGTGAACGCCTGCTTCGAGACGCCTTGGTTTTCCGCGCAGATGGTCCAGAAACGGTTTGGAGTGTTTCATCCCACCGCAATGAAAGGACTCCGACGCCTTAAGCAGATGGGCATTCTGCGAGAGATCACGGGCAAGGAGCGGAACAAGCTCTACTTGTCGACGGCGGTCGTGGATACCGTGGAATAGAAGCCTACTTACACTACCCTTCGGTAATGCAAGTTCTTGGCCTTTCGCTTACATTGTCGACTGGTGGTGCGCCTCAACGCTCGGGGCTAGTAGCTGCACTGGACAGGAACTTTCAGGGCCGGCGGGATGGTAGTGCGCTACTCCCCGAGCTACGACTACGTGTACTCGCCTGTTTTGTACTGGCTCGGGACGAGGGTGTATCCTCGGGTGCGGGGTGCCTTGGGCGCATAGTTGAGCATAACCCGTCGGCCACTTGGTCCGTTCTCAGCAGTCCGGTGTCACCACTGTCTTCCCTTGCCCAAGTCCCGTTGACGGTTTTCCCCAATCGTGCTACGATTTGGATGTGGCCTGACCAACTCACTGCTGATCCCCGCGGAAGGGTGGAGGCACGAGATGGACCCGGAGCGATTCACGGATAGCGCAGCCGGACGCGTGGTGCGAGTCGGGAGAGGAAAGGAGGCTTACTGGGCCTTCGTTCCTCACGACCTGCCGCCTGCGCTGGAATGGGACAAGAGGCTCGTGCTGGTCCTTGCGGAGGCCGAGCGCTCACTGGGCGAATTGGCGGGTCTGGGGCGCACGATCCCCAATCCCCATCTCCTGGTGGGGCCGTTCATACGCAGGGAGGCCGTGCTCTCCTCCCGGATCGAAGGCACCGAGACCGACATCGCGGACCTGTACGGTTACGAGGCTGGTCAGTTGCCGCTGCCCGGATTGGGTCGGCCCGGGGCCTCAGAGTCGGACGCGCGGGAGGTGCTACACTACGTCCGCGCCCTCGAGTACGGGTTGGAGCGCCTGGACACGTTGCCCGCGAGCCTGCGGTTGCTGCGGGAACTCCACGAACGTCTGATGGAGGGCGTCCGTGGCGAACGAGCCACTCCGGGGGAGTTCCGTCGCAGCCAGAACTGGATCGGCAGGCCGGGATGCACGCTGAACGAAGCCGACTTCGTGGCCCCGCCTCCGACTGAGATGCTCACAGCCCTGGGTGCCTTCGAGAAGTACTTGCACGAGCAGGACGACCAGCCCGAACTGGTGCGCTTGGCCTTCATCCACTACCAGTTCGAGGCCATCCATCCCTTTCTCGATGGTAACGGGCGTATTGGGCGGTTGCTGGTCTCACTTCTGCTGGTCCACTGGGGGCTGCTGCCTCTGCCGCTGCTCTACCTGAGCGCCTTCTTCGAGGGGCACCGGGATGGGTATTATGACCTGCTCATGGCGGTCAGCGAGAGAGGCGCCTGGAGGGATTGGGTGGAGTTCTTCCTGCGGGGCGTGGCTGAGCAGGCGAGGGACGCCATGGGCAGGGCGAAGCAGTTGCAGGACTTGCAGCTAGCCTGGCGGGATCGGCTGGCAGGAGTTCGGTCGGCGTTGCCTTTGCGCTTGGCGGATCACCTTTTCGATTCCCCGGTGCTGACGATACCCCAGGCGCAGGACGTTCTCGGGGTGACGTATCATAGTGCACGGCGCAACGTCGAGAAGCTAGTGAAGGTTGGCGTTCTACAGCCAATGGGCGAGGTAGGTGGGGCGAGGGCTTTCGCTGCAGGCGAGATCTTGCAGACGGTCCGGTTGCCCTTTGACTGAACCCGGGCGATTGTACTTTTCGGCCCCAAAGTACAATTCATCGCACGATAGTTGTACCTAGGTACAATTGTGCCAATTGGGCGGAGAAAGTGGTGCGCTTCTCCCCGAGCCACGACTATGTGTACTGCCGCGCTCTGTACTGGCTGGGGACGAGAGTATGTCCGGGGTGTCCTGGGCGGGTGGCCAGGCGGGAGGCCTGGCGGGCGCCCACCAGGGCCCAATGGTCAACATCAAGAGGTGAACGATGTCTCTACTTGATGCGTTCTTCGGAGATCGTACTCAGGGTGAGCGTGTCATCGGGACCTACCTCTACCCACCGTCCTTGTTCGGGGCAGGCTTCCCCAGAGATGGCTATCAGTGCACCGAGGTGCTAAGACGCATAAGGATTGATGCTTGCGATGTCCTCGTCACAAGAATGGGCGGTCTGTTCATCCAGCCGCCGGAAGAACTCAGCGACCTGTACCATGGTTGCGACACTCCTGACCTAGCCGTGTCAGATCTGGACGACAAGTTGGCATTTGAGGAGACCACAGCCCAAGCATTCAATCTGTTGATCTGCGAACTCGCGCTGCTAGGCGTCGTTTCGGAGCCCGCCTCGCCAGTGCACATCAACTATGGGTGGCTCATCGATAACCACGCGCTGGTGCTAGTCGCTTCGGGCGGTCGCGAGTTGTATCTTGAACGGAGCATCGGTGCCAATACGGCGCTGATTGGCAACCACTGGATCGGGTGGCCGTTGCGTCCCGAAAGCCTCCTCGACGAGGCGGCCGGTCTTGCGCACGCCAGAGTGCTCGCGGCTATCTCGGCCACACTTCTCTCCCTGGTGCCCGGAGCGTACTACTATTACTCCCGTCGGCAACCTGCCGAGGCGTTGATGGATGCCTGGATAGTGGCGGAGCAGATACTCGATAGCATGTGGACTGAGTACGTACATGGTGTGAAGGGCGGCAAGCGAAAGAAGCGACTGAGGGATTGGCGGACCTACTCGGCCAGCGTGAGAATCGAGGTCTTATACACAACTGGCGTCATCGATGGGGAGATGTATCAGGAACTGCACCATGCGCGGGGGGCTCGTAACCAGTTGGCGCACCGAGCCTTGATAGACTTGACCTCTGCGTCACAAGGCATGGGTGCCATGAAGCGGATCATCGAGTTCGTGTGCGGCACCTCGGTTGCCCACGCCGACGTGTCAGTTAGCGTCAACTGGTGAGAGCGGAGTGGCCGTCGCGGGCTTCTGCGCAGATGGGGCGGGCGGTCCTCGCAGCGACAGGACGCCAGAGAAGGCGGTTGAAGAACCAGTATTTCGGTGACATCAACGACTATCGTAAGTACGGG
Organism: uncultured Anaerolineales bacterium; assembly: GCA_964577995.1. Lineage (GTDB taxonomy): Bacteria > Chloroflexota > Anaerolineae > UBA7937 > B3-Chlor > JAUVXJ01. The sequence goes on along the minus strand of CAZOBP010000058.1, from coordinate 1,807 downwards.
CTGCTGCGCGTCCTGACCAACGGCGAGATCAAGACCGCCATCTGCTGGATGCTCACGCCGGACGATGGGCGCACCGACGGGAGCCGCATCAACTATCTCTCGGAGCCTGAGAAGTGGCGCGAGCTCGACCCTCCACTCTTCGACCACCTGAAGGAGGTGCTCCTTCAGCGCGGCCTGCGCAACGTCTCCGAGATCGAGAACTCAGGTATCCTGCCCTCGTGCGTATTCCTCTCCGACGTCGTCCCGGACGACGGGGAGAGCCGGAGAGCGTACTTCCAGCGCTTGACGGAGCTGGTCAGGGGCTGCGATCTGGTCTTCTTCGACCCGGACAACGGGATCGAGGTCCAGTCCAAGTCCTATGGTCGCAAGGATTCCTCCAAGTTCCTCTACTGGGACGAGATAGAGCACCTCTGGAACGCCGGTCACTCTCTCCTCATCTACCAGCACTTCCCCAGGGTCGAGCGAGATCCGTTCATCGAAGGCATGGCCCGCGAACTGATGGACAGGACCAGCGCACCGGAGGTGATCTCCTTCCGCACCTCGCACGTGGTGTTCTGCCTCCTTCCTCAGGTGAAGTGTCTGGACTGCTTCCGCGGGCGCAACAGAGAGGTGGAGCGGGTGTGGGGCGCTCAGATACGGGTTGCCTACCACGCTCGGTGACCTGCCAAGCAACTCGGCGGGCACCCCTTCACGCGACCTCGTGGTCGGACAAGGTGGCGGTCGCACCCTCCTTCGGTGAACTCGGGAGCGAACTTGCTTGGCGAGGGCACAGGATTGAGGAAGGTAGGAGCGGCGAGGCTGGACTCGCCTTTCAGTCCGTGGTACGATGGCCAGCGCGTGGGCATGCACGGATGAGGAGGGAGAAGGAGGTCGTGGTGGGGAAGCGGGGATGGGAGACAGCGGCTCTCCTTACTCTGGTGGCGTCACTGATTCTGGCGGGTTGTGCGGGCGTGGGCCCTTTGCACACGGACTCCGAGCGGGTCGACCTGCACGGGGCCGAATCAGTTCGTGTGGAGATCAACCTCGGTGCCGGGGCGCTGCTGATAGACGGTGGAGCTGCCGACTTGCTGGAGGCGCAGTTCACCTACAGCGAGGAGAGCTGGAAGCCCGAACTGGGGTACGGCGTCGACGGCACACAAGGGACGCTGAGCATCACGCAGCCCTCTGGAGTAGGGACCGTTGGCTGGCCCAGCGTCCGCTACGAATGGGACCTGCGCTTCAACAGCGACGTGCCCATGGACATGAAGGTGAACATGGGAGTGGGCGGAGGGGATCTAGACCTGGGGGACCTCAACCTGGGAGAGTTGGAGATTGACGTGGGCGTGGGTGGGGCCGAGATCGACCTGACGGGAAGCTGGGAGAGGGACCTGGAGGCCACTGTCCACGGCGGGGTGGGAGGTCTGAAGCTGGTCCTGCCCAGGGACGTCGGCGTGCGAGTGGAGGCGGAAAGCGGCCTGGGAAGCGTGGACGCTTCAGGGTTCAACCGCGAGGGTGATGTCTACACCAACGATCTCTACGGGCGGACGGATGTGACCTTGAGCGTCAAGCTCGATGTGGGCATCGGAGGCGTCGGTCTGGAATCCGCCGACTAGCCGCATGTCCAGAGTGTGTGGAGAACGGCGCACGGGATCATGCGGGTTCCCCAGCAGGGCCTCGCTGGCCCCGTTGTGCCCGCCGGCACTTGACCTTTTCATCTCCTTGTTTTATACTACGCGCCAATACCCGGCCGGTCTGGGAGAATCCGGCCAGTTTTGTAGTAGATAGGTAATGAAGATGAGCCAGTATCCAGGAAGGCGACGATGGTGCG
>CAZOBP010000057.1:0-15215 GCA_964577995.1 uncultured Anaerolineales bacterium | reverse complement strand
TCTTGGCGGCGACGGGCGCAGGCGTGTTCCCCGATGTGGCGTCGGCCTGCGAGGCAACGATTCAGATCACCGGCCGTACGACACCGGACCCAGGAAGTACAATCTACCAGGAGATGTATCCCTTGTACCGGGAGCTGTACCCGGCACTGCGTCCCAGTTTCGATGCTATCGCGCGCGCTGCGACGTAGGAAGTCTCTTGACAGTATGCGCTGTCTGCGATAGACTGTCATAGCTTTGTGAGACGGCCAACGAGGATCGGAGCGATGAATACTCCAATGGACCCGGGAGGGTTGACGAGGAGCCGGCTTTCTTAGCAGGCGCGATGGCGATGCCTGGAAAGGAAACGATGACTCACAAGGGCGAGGGTGACCTGTCCACTACTGGGATAGATCTAGGGAGTGACGTGGATCTGACCGTTGTCAAGACCATCAGGGCCCTGACTATGGACGCGGTGCAGAAGGCGAACTCTGGCCATCCAGGGATGCCCATGGGCATGGCAGAGGCGGCCTACGTACTGTGGAGCCGATTCCTGAAGCACAACCCGGCCAATCCCCACTGGGCAGATCGCGACCGCTTCGTCCTTTCAGCGGGACACGGCTCGATGCTGCTATACAGCCTGCTCCACCTATCCGGATATGATCTCCCCATGAGCCAGTTGAAGAGTTTCAGGCAATGGGGAAGCATCACTCCTGGTCACCCGGAGTATGGGTTGACGCCAGGCGTGGAGACCACCACCGGTCCCCTTGGTCAGGGGTTCGCCAACGGAGTAGGCATGGCTATCGCGGAGCGCTTCCTGGCGCAGCTATTCAACCGCAATGGGTACCCTATCGTAGACCACTACACCTACGGCATCGTCAGCGATGGGGACTTGATGGAGGGTATCTCCCACGAGGGGGCCTCCTTGGCCGGTCACCTGGGTTTGGGCAAACTGATCTACCTTTACGATGACAATGGGATTACTATAGAAGGAAGTACCGCGCTCGCCTTCACCGAGGACGTGACCAAGAGGTTCGAAGCCTATGACTGGTTGGTTCTGGAGGTGGATGGTCACAGTATGTCCGCCGTTGCCGAAGCCCTGCGGTCGGCTCAAGGGGAGGCTGAGCGGCCCACGCTGATCAGGTGTCACACCAGTATAGCCAAGGGCAGCCCGAACAAACAGGACACGGCTGCCGCTCATGGTGCCGCCTTGGGGGAGGAGGAGGTGCGCCTCACGAAGCAGCGTATGGGCTGGCCCCTGGAGCCCACTTTTCTGGTACCCCAGGAGGTGTACGACTACTTCGGAGAACGGAGAGCAGCTTGGGCAGCCGAGGAAGAGCGATGGCAGATGCTCTTCTCCGAATACGCGGCCGCGTACCCTGATCTGGCAGACCTCTGGGAGCGAGTAATGGCCGGTGAGTTGCCAGGAGACTGGACCGATCAGCTACCGACATTCAAGGCCGGCGAGTGGCTAGCCACCCGCTCGGCCTCGGGGAGGGTGCTCAACGCCCTGGCCACCCATCTGCCGACCTTGATAGGGGGCTCGGCGGACCTCGGTCCCTCCAACCAGACCTATCTGGAGGGCTATGGCTCCATCGCCAAGGGCGCATTCGGAGGGCGCAATCTCCACTTCGGGGTGAGGGAGCACGCCATGGGTGGCATCCTCAATGGTCTCGCTCTACACGGAGGGATCATCCCCTACGGGGGTACCTTCCTTGTCTTCTCCGATTACATGCGCCCCAGTATTCGCTTAGCGGCCATTATGCAGCTACCAGTTGTCTATGTCTTCACCCATGACAGCATCTTCGTCGGCGAGGATGGACCCACGCACCAGCCGATAGAACAGATGGCTGCTCTCAGAGACATCCCTGGCTTGGTCGTCATCAGGCCAGCGGATGCCAACGAGACTGTTATGGCTTGGAAGGTCGCTCTAGAGCGACGAGGCCCAGTGGCTCTGGTGCTCTCCAGGCAGAAACTCCCAGTGTTGGATCTCTCCAATGTCGGGAACGGAGAGGGGGTTGCTCGAGGCGGCTACGTCCTGGCTGGCGGCGAACTCGAAGCACCTGACCTAATCATGTTGGCCACAGGGTCGGAGGTGCACCTGGCCGTTGGCGCCGCCCGCGAACTAGGAGGGAAAGGGATAGGCGTGAGGGTCGTGAGCTTCCCCAGTTGGGAGCTCTTCGAGGAGCAGCCGCAATCCTATAAAGATGCGGTGCTGCCCCCCTCAGTTCCTCTGCGCCTGGCCGTAGAGGCCGGCGTTCCCCAGGGGTGGGAGAAGTACCTCGGATGTCAGGGGCAGATGATTGGCATGGAGCGATTCGGAGCCTCAGCGCCGTACAAGGTCTTGGAAGAGCGGTTTGGCTTCACGGTCTCCGGCATCGCATCCAGGGCCGAAGCGATGCTGCGTACCTCCAGGCCGCCGATCGCCGGGATCCCGGCCACCGGTGGCGCAAGCGCGGGGGTGGCAAGCTGAGTGCGGCTTCGCATGGGCAGGAGGGTCCGATGCAGATCGGAGTACTGACGGGTGGCGGGGATGTGCCCGGATTGAATGCCGCCATACGGGCGGTAGCGCGGTGCGCCTTCAAGCTGGGCTATGATGTGGTAGGCATCAGGAATGGCTGGACCGGGCTGTTGGAGAGTCATATAGAGCCTCTGAACTTGAAGAGTGTCTCGGGGATACTGCACGTGGGCGGTACTATCCTGGGGACCTCTCGCACCAATCCTCTCAAGAGAGAGGGAGGTATTGAGAGGTGTCTGGAGAGGGCCAGGGATGCTCAGATCGACGCCTTGGTAGTCATTGGGGGTGACGACACCTTGAGCGTGGCGGCGGCGTTGTTTAAGGCTGGAATGCCCGTAGTTGGGATTCCCAAGACCATGGATAACGATGTGGCAGACACCGACTATTGTATCGGCTTCAACACGGCAGTGACCATAGTTGCCGAGGCCTGCGAACGCTTGCATACCACCGCCGATTCTCACCATCGGGTAGTAGTGGTGGAAGTCATGGGGCGAAATGCTGGGTGGGTGGCCACCATAGGTGGATTGGCTGGAGGGGCAGATTTCATTCTCGTCCCGGAGTGTTCACACAGTGTAGACGATATCTGTAACCATATAGAACGCCGGTGTAGGGAACAGGGCAAGGGATTCAGTATCATCGTGGTCTCCGAGGGTGCTATCATCCACGATGTGGATGTGATGGAAGATCTGGGAGGTGCTGACGAGTTCGGCCATGCACGATTGGATAGGCGCAGCATAGGAAGGGCTCTTTCCAAAGCGATAGAGAGACGCACCGGCTTTGAAAGCCGCTCGGTGGTCCTGGGCCATCTTCAGCGAGGGGGGTCTCCCACGGTCTTTGACCGGGTCTTGGCCACCCGCCTGGGCGCTGCGGCGGTAGATCTGATAAAGGAAGGTAGATTTGGCTATATGGTGGCTATCCAAGGCAGCCGCATCGTTCCTGTACCCCTGGGTGAGGTGGCTGGAAGGATCAAGAAGATAGATCTGGAGCTCTACAGGCTGGCCGAAGTATTCTACTGAGGAGGTGGAGCAGGGCGTTGGGACCACTCAAGTCCTTCGGCCCGGGGGTCGGAGCGATCACGAGGCGGAAAGAGGTGCAGTATGGCTAGCGTAACCTACGAGCGGGTGACCAAGCGATTTGGGGATGTGGTGGCGGTCTGCGATCTCAACCTGGAGATCGCAGACAAGGAGTTCTTGGTGCTGGTGGGTCCTTCTGGTTGCGGCAAATCTACCTCGTTGCGACTGTTGGCGGGCCTGGAGGAGATGGACGAGGGAAACATCTACATCGGTGACCGCGTGGTGAACGATGTGCCAGCCAAGGACAGAGACATCGCCATGGTCTTTCAGAGCTACGCGCTGTATCCTCACATGAGCGTCTTCGACAATATGGCCTTCGCCTTGCGACTGAGGAAGGCGAAGAAGGATGAGATCGAGGCGCGGGTGCGCAGAGCGTCTGATGCCTTGGGCATCACCGGACTGTTGGATCGCAGGCCCAAGCAACTCTCCGGCGGACAGCGCCAGCGTGTCGCTCTGGGCAGGGCCATCGTCCGCGAGCCCGCAGTGTTCCTCATGGACGAACCGCTCTCCAATCTGGACGCCAAACTGCGGGTGGAGGCCCGGGCCTTGCTCAGCAGGTTGCATCAGAGGTTGGGAACGACCTTCATCTATGTGACCCATGATCAGACGGAGGCTATGACCATGGGCGAGAGGATCGCTGTTCAGAAGGACGGCGTCCTCCAGCAAGTGGACAAACCCCAGAATCTGTATGATCATCCGACCAACGTCTTCGTGGCTGGGTTCATTGGCAGCCCGGCCATGAACTTCGTCGATGCCAAGTTGACGGGTAGCGAGCACGAGACGCATATCCAGACCGATTCGTTCCGGCTGGAGGTTTCCCGGGACAAGGCGCCTGCCCTCGCTGAACACCTGGGCAAGGATGTGGTTCTGGGCATCAGGCCGGAGGACATCCATGACAACCGGTTCGTGCCCGCTGATGTGGTCGCCGCGCCGCTAGTGGCCAAGGTAGATGTGATGGAGCCTATGGGATCGGAGAAATACCTCTACTTGGTGGTGGGTGACCATGACTTGGTTGCCCGCGTGGACCCACGAAGTGGTGCCGAGGTGGGACGGGAGCTAGAGGTGGCCGTGAACATAGAGAACGTGCATCTCTTTGACCCCAAGACCGGACAGGCGCTCTAGAAACTCTGCCATCGAGACGCGACGAGGTTCTTGGGGGGCGCTCTCCACGCCGCCAAGGCGTCCCAGACTGGCTGTGTGGAAGTGGAGAGCTGACCGAACGTGCGGAGTATTCTCGCTCCGCCCTGAGCATTCTCTGGGACAGAGAATAGTCGGGTCGCATGCACATCGAACCCGTCTTGCCCCTCGCGTGCTCACGAGCCGCTCCCCGGCCTCTGGAGGCTGGCTGACTCGGTTCAGCTTTCTCCGAGGATCTGCCAGGTGCCCAGGTTTGTGCTCTGATCAGGGCCTGCAAGCAAGGCGCACGGCCTCACCGCACTGAGGCTTTCTCCTACTGCATCCCCCACATTCTTCCAAACACGACGGCCATTCCACGCACCACACCACCACCTCCGGATGTCTGCCCTCAGAGGGGTGCGCGACGGGCTCCGACTCGTAGGGAGAGATGTGGACCGCGATGCTGGCCAGGACTGCCAGCATGAGGCCCAGGTCTGTCTCGTCCCACACGCTCAGACAGGGAGTTCTCAGCAGGGGAGAGCCGTCCTGCTGCCGCCAACAGAACTTGGTGAGCACGGTCAAGACACAAGGGCGAGGATTCCCAGCTTGTGTGGAGATCCCTCCCCAGAGATGGAAGCCAAACGTCAGGGGCTGGCATTGATGTCGCTAACGGCACGCGTGGAGCTTGACGGTTGTGGAGAAGTGGAGTACAATACTGTTATGTGCAACTGCTTTCCACGACATGTAACAGACTTGCAGAACGAAGCACGGCCGATACCGCAGCAGAAACAAGTGATGGGCTGTCCGACAGCGTCAAGAGACGAGATAGCGCCGCACCCATGTGGAGGGCCCATACATCTGCGTAGTCGCGTTGGAGCAGGCTAGCGATCACGCGGGGCCTCAGCGGGAGGTGCGGGGATTCCTCGTGGTCGGGAAAAGGGATGCTGCATGTACCACGTTTCGTGCCGCTGGAACAGTCGTGGGGGAATCAGTACGCGATGAGAACAGATCGAGGTCTCACACTAAGTCCATGGAGGGTGTTCAGAGATGGGTGAGAGTAGGCGAATCAGCGAGCTGATAGCCGATCTCGTAGTGGGCCTTCGCTACGAGGATTTGCCCGACAAGGTGCACAAGCGCGCAGCGAACTTGGTCCTGGACCTGCTGGGATCCATGATCGGCTCGAAGGAGATCGAGTCGAGTAGGATTGCTGCTAAAGTGGCATTGGAATTGGGTGGCCCACAGGAAAGCACAGTGATCGGCTATGGTCGGAAGGTGGCTGCACCCAACGCAGCCTTTGCCAACGCGATTCAGGGCTATGCCTTCGACTTCGCAGACGACCACAACGAGTCGAATGCTCATCCAAGCGTGGCCACAATCCCTGTCAGTCTGGCTCTCGGCGAGAAGACACAGGCGAGCGGGAGAGAAGTCATCGAGGCCATCGCGCTGGGCAATGAGGTAGTCTGTCGTCTGGGCTCTGCTTTCCTTGGTAAGACATACTACCAGGGGTTCCATCCTTCGAGCACCTGTGGGACGTTTGGCGCTGCGGTTTCCGCGGCCAAGCTGTTGAAGCTCGATAGACAGCAAGTGGTGTACGCCCAAGGCATCGCAGGTAGTCAGGCCGCCGGACTGATGGCCTGGAACACGTCGGGGTCCTATACCAAGAGACTCCAGGCAGGACATCCAGCGATGGTGGGCATCATCTCGGCCATGATGGCCCAAAAGGGGTTCAACGGGCCGCCCGAGATCATCGAGGGACAAGATGGTTTCATGCAGGCCTATTCGTACCAGCTTCAGTACGACACAAACCTGATCACTGATGGGCTGGGCGACGAATGGACATTCGCGGACTCGAGCACCAAGGTCTATCCTTGCTGTCGCTATTCGGCGGGCCATCTGGATGCCTGTCTTGACATCGTGGCCAGGTATGATCCTGACTGGCGAAGTATCCAGCACGTTCTCATTCGCTCTTCTGACTACACCATTCGGCTGCTAGCCATGCCCAGAAAGCGAGATCCTCAGACCGTGGTGGATACACAGTTCAGCATGCCCTGGCAGGCCGCCATCGCCTTCATTGATGGGAAGATCGACGTGGACACCTACACGGAGAAGAACATCCATCGTCCCGACGTTCGCGAGTTGATGACGAAGGTAGATTGGGTGGTTGACGAGGAGTTCGAGCGACGCTATCCAGAGCACTATTCGTGTGCAGTGACCGTGACCATGCAAGACGGGACGGAGTACACCTCGGTGGTCGATGACCCCAAGGGCGACTACCGCAACCCGGTGACGCAAGAGGAGCTTGAGGACAAGTTCCGGTGGCTGGCTCGGCGTGAGCTGGATGAGGCGCGGGTTGAGCGCCTTGTCGGATTTGTGAGGAACCTCGGTGAGGTTGAAAACGTCGGTGAGCTGTTCTCCCTCACCGGGTAGTGCAGCCAGCCGGGCTGAGCACCAGGATAGGGGGATAGACTTCACGTAGGGGCTGCGACAGCGTGGTGCGCGCCCGGACAGCCTTGATGAGCGAGTGTGCGTTGGAGTGGAAGTGCGTGTGGATCCCAATCGCGGCCGCCGTATTCGAGAGAAGGTAGCGGCGGATCGCCCCAGCAAGGTTTCATAGGTTGTTGCGGCTCTCCAAAGTGGGAAGGGGCGCTTCTTTTTTCGCGAAAGACAACTCTGGGGATGTTGGGGGCCCTTGGTCGAACTCGATTCCACCCCAAGGTGTCACTGCGGGAGGCGTGTGGCCTGCCTGAGAGAAGGGTCGGCTAGTAGGCCGTTACCAGAGATGTATTCTTGCCTGGCCTGGGAGCCATGGACACAACGGGCAGCATCGAGGATAGGGTGCCGTGGCAGCGTGGTCAGGCCCGCCGTGCTCAGTCCACCTGGCGGTAGGTACCGTCTTGTGCCTCAGCGTCTTCTCCGTCCGCTGGCGAATGGTGCTTGGCCTGTCCGTTGCCTCTACCGTTGCCATTCTCTCTGCCCAGGTACTTCACCAGCTTCACTGTTCCCAGGTATCCGGAGATGGTATTCATCCCAAGACTCACGTGTGCCAGACCGCATGGGCAGAGCTGGGCGCTACACTTCGTCTTGTCTTGACAGGCGTATGGACAATGCGCCCATACCTCGTCTTTCCACTGTCTCCACTCTACCAGAATCTCGGCGCCATTTCGGTACGATATCGCCACTAGACCTCCTAGGGACAAATCTGGCTTCACCGTTCCGAGGACATCCGAGATTCTGTTCATTCAGTGGTTCGCGCGCCTCACAGCGCTCGAACAGTGCTTCGTACTGCATTTCGCCTTTTGAGACCTGTTGAACGGACAAGGCGTTCTTTTTCTTGACTTTGTGGACCTGAGTCCACTATGAATTGTACCACAGTTCGCACCCATGTTGCCACACTACCTTCGTGCTACTGGAGAGCAAGTGTCGGTGTTGAGTCTGGCGTCAATGGGAAGGCCGGTTTGTCCGTCCCAAGGGTTGGCGGTCGGTTCGTGGCGCGGCCGAAGGCCTTGCCCATGATCGGGTAGGCTCACAGGGGCGCGGGGTGGGCTTCGCACTCAGCGCGCAAACCCCTTGGTGACGCTTGACGGTGGCCGCGAATGGTGGTATGCTCATCGCTGCGAGATGGGTGACCCGACAGCCGTTCGTCGAGGACCGCACGATGGGCCGTGGCGGCGTCTCGCGGGGGTTGAGGGTCAAGCGCCGAGGAGATGGAGGGGGGATGGCGATGGAGTCAGAGGAGCACATCAATTGTGCCAAGTGCAGCACCGTGGTCTGCATGGCAGGGCGGGGCGACAAAGCACCGTCGAATTGTCCTACGAGACTCAGGCCGGAGGCGATAGAGAGGGCCACAGATAGGTGCCTTAGTCCAGAGATCGTGACCTTCGCGCGCGAAGCCTCGAGGCAGGAAGGCGCTGGATACGCGCGGCTGGGACATGCCCCCAGCGTTCCTTCGCCGATCAAGAGCAGACTCGAAGAGATCATGGAGTTCTCGCAGAGGATGGGCTACGAGAGGCTGGGGGTGGCCTTCTGCGTTGGCGCGAAGAACGAGGCAGAGATGCTCGTCTCCATACTTGAGAACAGAGGGTTCGAGGTTGTGTCAGTCTGCTGCAAGTGCGGTATGGTGGCCAAGGAGGATCTGGGTATCGAACAGGAGGAGCAGATCCGCCCGGAGAACGAGTTTGAGGCCATGTGCCATCCTATAGCGCAGGCGCAGATACTGAACGATGCGCGCACGGACTTCAATATTGTTCTGTGTCTCTGTGTGGGTCACGATTCCCTCTTTCTCAAGCACAGCGAAGCGTTGTGTACGGTTCTTGCAGCCAAGGATCGGCTGCTCGGACACAACCCTCTGGCCGCGCTGTACCTGTCCAAGTCATACTATCGCAGGATAAGAACGTAGAGGGCCGCGCTCAGGCCTACGAAGTTTGGCCAGGGACAGGCCAAACGTCGACCTCAGCGAGCGCCAACCATGGAGGTAGCCTTGAATCCCACGCATTTCCCTTCTCGTCGTTCGCCGATCTTGGCCAGGGGGGGCATGGTAGCCACGAGCCAACCACTGGCTGCCATGGCCGGCCTTCGAGCGCTGATGGAGGGCGGTAACGCTGTCGACGCCGCTGTGACCACGGCCGCCATGCTCAACGTGGTCGAGCCGATGTCCACAGGCGTTGGCGGTGACTGCTTCGCCCTCATCTTCGACGCCAACATCGGACAAGTGAGCGCTCTGAACGGCAGCGGTCGCGCCCCGGCATCCTTCACCTTCGCAGAAGCTCAGCGACTCGGCCTGGAGGAGATTCCTCTGGCAGGCGCGCTTCCAGTAACGGTCCCCGGCACGGTGAGTGGATGGGGGGCCTTGCTGGACGAGTATGGCACAATGTCCCTGGGTGATTGCCTGGCCCCGGCCATCGCCACGGCGGAGGACGGATTCCCCGTGAGCGACCGGATCAGCGCGGTGTGGCAGGAGGCCGAGCGGAAGCTGTCGCAGGACCCCGAGGCGGCTCGCATCTACCTGCCTGTCCCCAGGCCCGGAGACCTCCATCGACAGCCCGACCTTGCGCAGACCCTACGCAGGATCGCCGAGGGCGGCTGCGAGGCCTTCTATCTCGGTGCGCTGGCAGAGAGCATAGCCAGGTGTGTGCAGGAGCATGGGGGCTATCTAACCACCGATGACCTGGCGGCCCATCGTGCGACCTGGGAGATGCCTATCTGGACCACCTATCGGGATATCGAAGTGTGGGAGCACCCTCCCAATGGACAGGGGTTGGCTGCTCTGCTGGCCCTCAATGTCGTGGAGGCCTACGACCTGGGCGGGATGGACTACTTCGATCCTGACCGATGGCACTTGATGATCGAAGCTATGCGCCTGGGTATGGTGGATGCGGGGCGGTACGTGGCTGATCTGGAAGCGTGCGACGTGCCTGCGCCAGCGTTGCTGTCCAAGCGATACACCGCCCAGCGACGCAGTCTCATCAAGTCTCGAGAGGCGCTGGAGATAGCTGCTCCTGGCCAGATCGGGCACCAGGACACTGTGTATCTGACGGTCGTAGATGGACAGGGTCACGCGGTCTCCTTCATCAACAGCCTCTACCACAGCTTTGGCGCGGGTCTAGTAGTTCCGGGAACGGGCATCTGCCTCCAGAACAGGGGTGCGTGCTTCACGCTGGAAGAAAGTCATCCCAACGTGCTCGGTGGCGGCAAGCGGCCCTATCACACCATCATCCCGGCTATGGCCATGCGCGATGGTCGGCTCTGGCTAAGCTTCGGTGTCATGGGCGGTTTCATGCAGCCTCAAGGACACCTTCAGGTCATGGTCAACATGGTGGACCACGGGCTTGACGTTCAGGCCGCTTTGGATGCTCTGCGCTTTCGAGTGGATGAGCGAGGGGGTCCACAGGTGTCCATCGAGGAGGGAGTGCCGGTCGAGACGTGCAAGGCCTTGGCGACGATGGGACACGATGTGCGGACCGAGCCGGCCTTCTGGTCTGGGTTCGGAGGAGGCCAGATCATCGCCGTCCATCCTGAAACCGGCGTGCTTGAGGGTGGCTCCGATCCCCGCAAGGACGGCTGCGCTGTGGGGTTCTAGCGGCCAACTCGCCGGGTTTGCGTGACGCCGTGCGGGCGATTGTCTGGGAGATGTCGTTGGCCGCTCGCTTATCTCGGATCCACGCCAGCAGCGCTCAGGAAGCCGGTGCCTCTGGTTGGTCGAGAGATGACGGCTCGAGTCGTTGATAGCCCCATTCGTCGAAGGCGAAGCCCCAGTGCTCGTTGACCTTGGCGCCGCCGCCGCCGTCGACTTCGTACTCGCTCTTCTTGTAGCCCGCGACGGAATCCAGATATGACCGGAATCCAGGTTCCGCCTGTGCGACGCAGGGCAGACCCAGCCTGTCCGATACCCTCCGCATCTGGTCCAACGGTTGCTCTTCAAGGTTCTCGCATCTAAGCTCCACCAGGTGCTCAGGCGGGATGAGCACTCTGTCGGCCAGGAATCTGCGCATGAGCCGCGTGTAGAAACTCAAGATGAGCGCCTCGATCTTGTACGTGGCAACCTCCTGCAACTGGGCTCTACGTAGAACCGTCACGGAGAGGTGCCTCGTAGAGCGGAAGACATCGTACGGATTGCGGTAGATGTGGATGAACCAGGCCTCGGGGAAGAGATCCAGGATCGGTCACGCGGGGTCAAGCCGTATTCCCCCCGTCATCTCTGGCTGATGCGCCAGAAGACCGCAAGAGACGAAATTTCCCAAGAATAGCGCCCCATTGTGGTCCCTGTTGTGGAGGTCATCAAACCCCTGCCGCGCTCCACTGCGCCGGGCGCCATCCGAGAGACGGGTTGCCACAGGTCTCAGGTCGGTCAACTGAACCTGGGTCGCGGTGAGACTTCCTGCGCAGAGTGGCACTGTGGGTGCAGCCGCTTCACGTTCCGCGTGGTCGACAAGTGCCTGAGCAGCGTGGTATCATTCAGTCTGTCGCAGGAGCATGTACGTGTGCCACGGCCCAGGAAAGGCAGGAAGCATGAGAGAACTACGTGAGCTATACCCCATCACTCAGCACATGGTCTACCTGAACTGCGCGGCCACCAGCCCTCTGGCGCGTCCGGTGAAGGGGGCCATCGACAAGTGTGTACTCGACCAGTTTGGCCGCTCGAACCAGGAGTTCTTCGAGGAGTGGGGCGAGTGCGAAGGGCGCGTCCGCGCGAAGCTTGCGCGGCTGGTAGGCGGCGCACCCGACGAGATCGCCTTACTGGGCAATACGTCGGACGGGTTGGCCACGGTGGCCAGCGGATTGGCGTGGAGCGAAGATGACAGCGTCGTTACGTGCAGCATCGAGTTCCCGGCCAACGTGTATCCCTGGCTCTGTTTGCAGGAGCGGTATGGAGTCCAGGTCAGGATCGTACCTGCGAGGGACGGACGCGTGCTCGCGGAGGATGTCCTGGCGGCAGCAGACGATACCACCAAGGTGATTGCGGTCAGCTACGTGCAGTGGACGGCAGGCTTCCGCATGGATCTCGAGACCATCGGCCAGTTCTGCAGAGAGAGAGGTATCTACTTCGTGGTGGATACCATCCAGGCGTTGGGTGGGCTGACGTTCGACGTGTCCAGATTCAAAGTGGATTTCATGTCGGCCGGTTCGTACAAGTATCTGTTGGGGCCGGTGAGCGTGGGGTGCTTGTACTGCCGCAAGGAACTGCTGGGCGATCTCTGGCCGAGCCGTTTGGGCCATCGAAACATCGTGGACGACATGAGCCTCGACTACAAGTTCGAACTGTGGCCCAACGCTCAGAGGTTCGAGGCCGGGGCCATGAACTAGCTGGGGCTGCACGGGCTTGACGCCGGCCTGGACATCATCGAGAAGGCGGGCGTGGAGAACATCGAACGGCACGTACTGCGGCTCACCGGCCTGCTGATCGACAAGCTCCAGGAGAAGGGGTATCGAGTCGTAAGCTCCCTTCACCCGGAGGAGAGATCAGGTATCGTGGTCTTTACGCATCCCAAGCACGAGTCGGATGCGCTCCTCCAGCGACTGTCCAAGGCCAGGATTGTCGTGTCCTTGCGCGAAGGAGCGATCCGGGCGTCTGCGCACCTCTACAACAACGAGGAGGACATCGAGCGCTTGGTTGAGGCGTTGCCTCAATAGGGGGCCCCAGCCGCTCGCGCTGCACGTGGTATGGCCGCCGGTCGCCGCCATGCTCAGATGCGATTCCGCCGACCGGCGCGGCCAATGTTCTCCAGCCGGCGGACTACGTTCTTTGAATGGGCTGCAAAGCCCGTGTGCGTCACGGTGCACGCGCTTGTGAGCGTGTATCCACACGTCAGCTCCTTTCCTCTGGGATGTCAGACCTCGAGCATTCACCGGAGCCCGGACCCGGCTCCTAGCGGGAAGCGGCCGCTTGCCCTTGGATGGCTCGGGTGATCATGAGTACCGACGACGGCAAGATCATGGAAAACGTGGAGGTCATCCCTGTTGGCAGACTCAAACGCCGTCTGGGCGGCGAAGACCGATTGGCAGTACCGGCAGGCCAAAGCGTCTATACGATGTTGGCAGGCCTGGATGTGGACCCTCGATCGACGATGGTCATGGTCAACGGCCGGCGGGTTGCCAAGGAGTACGTCCTTCGCGCCGGTGACGAGGTGAAGCTCCTGGGCCTGATCAGGGTAGGGTGACGTACGGCCGCCCGCCCTGCCGGGTGAGGGTTCCAGATGTGGCTATGTGGTCGAAGTTGCTGCGGGTCGCACAGTGCTCTACGCGAAGCGCTCGAAGCGGTCCTTGTCCGCCTTGCAGATCGGGCACTTCAAGGGCGGCTGGGGCCGGGCGCAGAGATAGCCGCACACCTTGCAGCGCCACACAGGGAGGCCACCGCGAGTGAAGCCCACCAGCTCCTCTTCGTGTTCTTCCGCGGGCGCAGCTTTGGCTCCGCGCCGCTCAGGCACTGGCTCCGCTTCCTTCTCTCCCGTTGCGATCTCCTCGCTGACGTAGAGGGCGCAGTAGCAGGAGCCGTACTCGTCCAAGTCGGGGTCGCGGTAGTCACAGGGGCAGATGATGTCTAGATCGCTCTCCCTGACGCCGGCCGCCAGGCGGCAGGGGCAGGACTGGTAGCCGTACCGTTTCTCGTTGGTCAGCAGTCCTTCCATGAGGCCGAGGACGAACTCCTTGTCGGGATTGAGGAGGTAGCCTCCTGCCTCTGCCTCACGCTTCAGCCGCTCGTACAGGGCCTCGGCTTCTTCTTGTGAACTCATAACCCTAGCACCTCCCGCAAACGGCTTTCCTTGAAACCGATTACAACCTGCGTCTCCCCATTGCTCACGACCACCGTAGGGAAGCTCCTCCGGGGGTTGTACTGAGAGACCTCAGCCAGTGCTCGCGCTTTCTCACTCGGGCTCAATAGGTCCAGGTACTCGTATTCATAGTTGACATCGTTCTCGTCAAGAAACCGCTTGGTCTTCCTGCACCAACCACAGGTGCTGAGGAAGTATCCCTTGACCCTTCTCATCTTGTGTTATCTCCTTCCCGGAGTGCGGCCCTGCACTCTCTGCCGGTCCATCATCCATCTCACTTGTACACTATTCTACCACATCGCGCCAGGACTTGCCGTCACATGATGCTCACGTGGAGAGAAAGTTGTGCCAGCCACGGCTGCACGTTCCTCCACCTGGTACCCTGACGTTGCCGGATTGTAGGGTGCGGTCGGTACCGAAGAATCGACATGGGAAGGGAGTCTGCTCTGGGCACGTTCCAGGCGGCTTGCGGATGAACGGGCTTGCCACCACCTGCTACCTGCTGTAGAATAGTCGCAACATCTACGCGTCACCCTCGAGGAGAGCCGAGTTGCGGCTGGACCCCACCATTTTCCGCGAGTACGATATCAGAGGTATCGCCTGGGACAACCTGGATCCCCAGGTATGCACCGTTCTCGGTGCCGCGTACGGGACCATCATCCAGGACCGAGGCGGGGGGCGAGTCGTCGTCGGGCGAGACGGACGTATCAGCTCGCCGGACCTGAGTCGCGCGTTGATGGCCGGCCTTCTGGGTGCTGGCTGTGAGGTCTTCGACATCGGCTTGGTGACCACGCCGATGGTGTACTTCGCGATCAGGGAACTCGACGCGGATGGCGGCGTGGCGGTCACGGCCAGCCACAACCCTGCGCAATACAACGGGCTCAAGCTGCGCATCGGAGATCAGCCCCTCAGCGGCGACGACATCCAGCACCTGAGGCAAGTGGCAGAGAATGGCCCCTTCAGCGAGGGAGCGGGGCGTCGTGTCGCGGTTGCCAGTATCGTCGATGACTACCTGGCTGCGATCAGGCAGCGCTCGCGGGTGGAGAAGGCCTTCAGGGTGGTCATCGACGCAGGCAATGGTGCAGCGGGCCTCGTGGCGCCAGATCTGTTCCGGCAGTTAGGCTGCGAGGTGATGGAGCTGTACTGCGAGTTGGATGGTCGCTTTGCCCACCATCTCCCGGATCCCAGTGAGGAGGAGAACCTACACGACCTCGTCGACGCTGTGAAAGGACACCAGGCGGATGTGGGTTTCGCGTACGACGGCGA
>CAZOBP010000056.1:0-15239 GCA_964577995.1 uncultured Anaerolineales bacterium | reverse complement strand
CGGATTCGGGATCGGATGGGGCAAGCCGGTGCCGGTTGACCCGTACCGGCTCCGATATGGTCCATTGACCGGCATGGGCATCGTCTCCCTGGCTGGTCCTGTCGCCAACTTGACGACGGCCGCAATTCTGGCCATCCCCTTCAGACTGGGGGGCGCGAGCCTCCCCGACATGGTGCTGATGTTGCTGTACTACGTTGGCATGGTCAATATCGGGCTGGCGATCTTCAACCTCTTACCGATCCCTCCCCTGGACGGGTACGGTGTGCTGATGGGCATCCTGGGTAGCCTCCGCCGCCCTTGGGCCTATCGCTGGTCCTATAACCTGGCTCGCTATGAACGGTATGGTCCTATGATCCTTCTGCTCGTCATCATACTTGATCGATATATCCCCTTGTTCAGTTTCATCATCTCTCCGCCGTACCTGCTGCTCAGACACCTGATACTGGGGGTGTGATGGCCGTGGGGGTCCTCTACCGTGTGCGCCAGTTCACCTTGGCCTTGGGGGCGCATGTTTCTCGTGAGAGAACCGACGACTTGGCCCCTTATCTCGACCGTCCCCAGTTGGACCTGTTCAACAGAATGTCTTCCATAGACCAGCACCACTGTAAGGCTGTCTTCCACGCACTCCAAGTGGCTGGGCACAGGGATCCGTCCCTACTGAGCGCCGCCCTGCTGCACGACGTAGGCAAGACCCTGGGACCGGTGCGCATCTGGCATCGTGTCTTGGCTGTCCTGGCCAAGACCCTCGTTCCACGTCTGTGGGAGTCGATGGATGCCAACCCTGGAACCTGGTTGTATCCTCTGTACGTACACCGGCAACACGCCGCGATGGGGTCCGACCTGGCTGCTCAGGCAGGGTGCGGAAAAGACGCAGTCTGGCTGATCGCACACCACGAAAACCCCGAGCCCGAAAGCCAGGTAGGAGACAGAATGAGAGGCCTGCTGGTCGCCTTGCAGGATGCTGACAGAGTCAACTAGATCGCAACATCTTCTTGGGAGGTTTGAATGCCTGAACCGAAAGTCAGTATAGTTGGGCTCGGTCTGATCGGGTCATCCATGGGCCTGGCCCTGCGGCAGGCCCAGCCGGGTTTCAAGATCGTGGGCCACGACAAAGACAGCGCTCTCTCCAGAAAGGCGCAACAGGTGGGCGCCGTCGAGAAATGGGAGAGGAACCTGATTTCTGCTATCGAGGACGCGGAGATGGTCATCATCACCGCGCCGGTGGCGGAAATCCGGGACATCTTGGAGGCCACAGGCCCCTACCTGACGCCTGATTGCGTCGTCACCGACACATCAACTATCAAGGGAAAGATTGTGACATGGGCCGACGAGTTGCTCCCCGACACAGTGCACTTCGTGGGCGGCCACCCCATGGTCGGCCAGCCTGACGGGGATGCCGATGCCGCTACGGCGGACTTGTTCAAAGACGCCACGTACTGCATTGTGCCCTCAGCCAAGGCCCACCCTGCAGCCATCGAATTGGTGACCAGCATGGTCCACACCCTCGGCGCGGAGCCTTTCTTCCTAGACCTCCACGAGCACGATGGCCTGGTAGCGGGTGTGGAGCACCTACCCATCATGCTCTCTGCTGCCCTGCTGATGAGTACTACGCAGGCGCCCTCGTGGAGAGACTTGCGGAGGTTGCCCGGAGAAACCTTCCGGAGAGCGACCGAGTTCCTCTCCACGGACCCGGAGGTCAACCAGGGCATCTGCCTGGCCAACAAGGAGAACCTCTCACAGTGGATCGATGTCTTTGTCGATAACCTCAGGGTACTCCAGCAGAAACTCACCGAGGCCGACGCCGAGGAATGGGAAGGACTGTTTCGGGAGTTGATGGATGCACGCACGCGCTGGCTGCACGGCAGAGGAACCCTCGATGAGGAAGCTGCGGGAAGGACCATGGAGGAGCTCCGCAGTATGACGTCTCTCGGCTCCATGCTCGGCCTGAACCAGTTCCGCGACCTCAAGAAGAGGATGGATCAGCAGGGGCGACGCCCCGAGTGACATGCCATACACGTATGTCCTGCTGTGCGCGGACGGCACACTGTACACAGGTTGGACCACAGACCTCGAGCGCAGGCTTCGCACTCATCAAGCGGGAAAGGCCAGCAGGTATACCCGGGCCCGCCTGCCGGTGACTCTGGTCTATCGGCAAGAGCACGCTACGGCTACGGAGGCCAGACGGCAGGAGGCTGCGATACGGCGACTATCACGCAAGAGGAAGCTGCAACTTATCGGACGCTGAGCGTCCTGATTCTGGCCCCCACCTCCTTCTTCGCCGACTACGGCTGTCACGTCCGAATCCTCGTGGAAGTCCTCGCGCTGCAAGCGCTGGGCCACCAGGTCACCGTCTGCACCTATCACAACGGTGAAGACATCGAAGGGCTGCGTATCGTACGCACACCCCGCATCCCCTGGCGCCAGCAGTACGAGGTCGGATCATCTCTGCACAAGATCGCCTTGGACACCCTTCTGTCCTTCACCTCTCTGGTCTGCACCTTGCGGCGCGAGCCGGACCTCATCCATGCTCATCTGCACGAAGGTGCCCTGATAGGCCATCCCCTCAGTCGCCTATGGCGCATCCCACTGATCTTCGATTTCCAGGGCAGTCTGACGGGCGAGATGATAGACCATCGGTTTCTGTCGCCAACCAGTCGCTTCCGCGGTCCGCTGCGAAGGCTCGAGGAACTCATAGACCATCTGCCCAGAGACATCATCGTCAGTTCCCAGCACGCGGCACGCCTTCTCCGCCAGGAGTTCTCGTGTGCGCAGAAGAGAATACACGTCCTTCCCGACGCCGTCGATACCGACCTTTTCTGCCCTGAAGGCTCCCAGGAAGAGAAGCTGACCCTCAAGCGAAGCCTGGGCATTCCGCCACACAGCCGGCTTGTGGTCTACCTCGGTCTGTTGGCCGAGTACCAGGGCACCAGCCTGCTGCTCAAAGCAGCGAGGCAGCTGGCGGACACGCATCCCGACGTTCATTTCCTGATCATGGGGCACCCTAACGTGGAACAGTACCGGGCACTGGCAGCAGAGCTGGGCGTCGCTGAGCGTGTGACCTTCACCGGGAGGATCCACTACCTGGAAGCACACCGCTACCTGCGACTGGGCGACGTTGCCGTGGCCCCCAAGGTATCGGCCACCGAGGGCAGCGGCAAGTTGTCCAACTACATGGCTATGGCCCTGCCCACCGTGGCCTTCGACACGCCGGTGAGCCGTGAGTATCTGGGGGAATGGGGGACGTACGCCGAAGCAGTGGACGAGCGCTCGCTGACGAAGGCCGTGGCCTCGCTGCTTGAGGATGGGGAACTGGCCACCGAGCGCGGAGCAGCACTTCGCGAACGAGCGGTGAGACTCTATTCGCCGACGGTCTTTCGGGAGAAGCTGAAGAGTGTCTACTCAGTGGCGCTTGGAGAAGCATGATCCCACGCTGCGGGCACCGTGGCAACGTACGCCGCTTCAGTCATCATTCGCTGGCTGGAAAGCGAAGGCAAGACACTACTCAGCCTTGATCACCGAGCCGCAATACGGGCACTCCGCAGAGGACGGGCCCACCCAGGTGACCTCCGCTTCCCTGACCGGTCCGCCGCACTGAGAGCATTTCCCTGGAAGCTCGCCACGACGCACGCCCGGGCGCTCCGGCGCAGGCATCTGCTCCAACTCCCGCTCCAGGGCTTCCGCCTCAGCCTGACGGCCCTTCTCCTTGAGCGCCTTGACCATCCTCTCCGCCAACCGTCTGGCCGCCGCGGGCCGCTCGGCGCGTTTGAACAGGTCCAGCGCCTTTTTTCCTCTGTCGTAGGCGGTATCGACGTCGTCGAGCTTCAGATAACAGCGCGCGGCCTGAGCACTGAGGTGGCCTGCCCGAAGAAGCTTGCCTCTCTCCTCGGCACCCTGGGCCAGGTTTTCGAAGGCCTGCCCTGCCTCTTCGTACTTACCCTCCTCGAACAGGCTCATCGCTCGTCGGAGAGGCTCGGGAATCGGCCCCCTCCCCGGCATAGGCCGTCGCTGTCGAAGAGGTCTCAACGGTCGAAAACGTCGCCTTCCGAACATGATAACCCTCCGTCATCGTTGGCCGAGAAGCCGAAGCCCCATAGATCGGCTTCGCGTGGACTGCGGCAGCAGAAGACCGGGACCCGTTGCACTCTATCACAGAGGAGCCTATGCTCGTCCTCTTCGTTCAACCAGAGAGCGACCTGCTCAGCAGAAACGCACCCACGATCCGATCATCCGTTGAGCGGCTGACTCTCACCCAACGGCCGGCCGAACACCAGATACCCGGTGTGGGCGACCATACGGTCCTCCGGCCGCAGCCGCTCGGGCACGGTCTTATAGTGACGGACGAGGATCTCGCTCACTTCCAGATCCACGAACCCCCCAGCCTCCAGCCGTTCCAGCAGGGCAGAGACCTGGTTGGTGGTGGGCACCAGGGCCCCGAAGAAAGCCCCTGGCGCCAGGGCCTCTCTCACCTGTGAGACGTAGTGCTGAGGCTCCCGCACGTCCATGAACAGAGCATCGGCCTCTGTTTCGTCGAACCCCTCGGCCAGCCCTCGGCACTTGAATTCCACGTAGTCCTGGAACCCTAGTTTCGACAGGTTTCGCCTAGCTAGGTCGATCATGTCCTCTCGCCTGTCGTAGGAGTAGACTTTGCCCGAGGGCATCACTCCCCGCACCAGGGCTATGGTCATCGCTCCGCTGCCGGTGCCCGCCTCCACGACCGTGGAGCCAGGCATCAGGTTCATCTTCAGCAGGGCGTATCCGCTCTCCTTGGGATAGATGATCTGGCTCTCGCGCTTGACGTTCATGATCAGGTCATGGATGGAGGGCCGCAGAAGGTAGAACGGGTACCCAAGATGGGACGTCAACTGTGCACCAAGGGGCTGGCCCAGGATGTCATCATGTTTGATCAAACCCCGATGCGTATGCAACTCCTCGCCGGGGCTCAAGCGGACAAGGAATCGTTTACCGTCCTTGCCCAGCAATAGAACGATATCTTGTACCTCTGCTACTGCCATACCGCCACCCGAGACCACCTCACAGACCACAAATGGGCGGGACAGGACTCGAACCTGCGACTTCTTCCTTGTAAGGGAAGCGCTCTCCCAGCTGAGCTACCCGCCCACCTTCACCAGATTATATGATGGAGAGGGGACAAAGTCAACCGTCCCATGTGGTGAGCTGTCTGAGCACAGGGTTGTTACATGACCTCGGGAGCACCGACGCCCATCAGAGCAAGCACCCGAGACAGGGTGATCTTCGCCGCCGCCACCAGCTTCAGCCGCGCCTTGTTGAGAGGCATGTCCTCAGGCAGCGACGAAACCACGCGGCACTGTTTGTAGAAGGGGTGAAACGCACCCGCCAGTTCCTGGGCGTAGAAGGGTAGATAGTGAGGGCTGAGCCCGGTCGCGGCCTTCTCCACGATCTCCGGCAGACGGAGCATCTGCCTGATGAGCGCCAGCTCCGCAGGGTGACTCAACAGCGAGAGGTCACCGTCGCTGTAGTCTATGTACTCGGCGTACCTCAGTATGCTGGCGATACGGGCGTGGCCGTACTGCACGTAGTACACCGGGTTCTCGCTCGATTGCTCCACCGCAAGGTCCAGGTCCAGATCCATCTGGCTGTCGGCGGCGCGGGCCAGAAGAAAGTAGCGCACGGCATCGGGACCGATCTCCTCCAGCACCTCTCGCAGAGTGATGATGTCTCCCGTTCGCTTGGACAACCTCACGATCTCCCCACCCCGCCTCAGAGTCACCAACTGATAGATGAGGATCACCAGGTTGTCGGGATCCACATCGATCGCCCTCATCGCCGCCTTCATCCGGGGCACGTGGCCCTGGTGGTCGGCACCCCACACGTCAATGACTTTCTGAAAGCCGCGCACGACGAACTTGTCGTAATGGTACGCGATATCAGAGGCTAAATAGCCAGGCTCACCATCGGAGCGGATAAGAACGTTGTCCTTGTCGTCGCCCAGGTCGCTCGAAGTAAACCATACAGCTCCGTCTCGTTCAGCTACGTACCCTTTCTCCTCCAGCAAGGCCTTGATTCTGTCGAAGAGTCCATCTTCGTAGAGGCTTCGCTCGGAGAACCACCGATCGTGAGTGATGCCCATCAAAGCCAGGTCGTCCTTGATGCTAACACGCATCCTCTCCAGACCCACGTCGCAGAGGGCATCGAGCGCCTCTTCTCGAGGCATGTCCAGGAACCTGCTCCCTTCCTGACGGGCGATCTCATCCGCAAGCTCCATCAGATAGGCGCCAGGGTAACCGCCTTCGGGTAGAGGCTCGTCTCGACCCAGTGCCTGAGCGTAGCGGGCGTACAGTGTTCCCGCGAAGACCTTGATCTGGCTGCCAGCATCGTTGACGTAGAACTCGCGCTGAACCTCGTAGCCAGAGGCCTCCAAGACGTTCGCCAGGCTGTCCCCGATGACTGCATTCCTCCCCGATCCGACGTGAAGCGGGCCTGTGGGGTTTGCACTGACGTACTCGACCTGCACTCGCTCTCCCTGCCCCAAAGGCACATCCCCGTAGCTCTGCCCCGCGGATAGTATCTCGCCAACCTGCCCGGCCAGCCAGCCGTCATCAAGGGTGAAGTTGACGAAACCGGGCGGTGCCACCTCCACCTTGGATAGGAAGTCCGCCTTGCGGATACGAGAGGCGATGGCCTCCGCTATGCGCATGGGCGGCATCCTCGCCGCGCCGGCCAACTGTAAGCCGGCCGCAGCTGCGTAGTCCCCGTGTTCCTCCCGCTGAGGTCGCTCCACCACCAGTGGTGGCACATCGAAGGCCGGCAACTCACCGGCCTGTTGCGCCGACAGAATGGCGTCCCGAACCAGCGCCTCTATCTCACTCGATGGTTGCATCACCATATCTAGACCTGGTAAGCCTCCATCTGTTCCCAGTTTCTGCCCACCTTGACATCCACCTTCAAGGGGGCATCCAGCTCCCACGCGCCCTCCATCACCGAGCGCACCAGCCGTCCTACGCGTTCCAGCTCCCCGTGTGGCACCTCGAGGACCAGTTCGTCGTGTACCTGGAGGATCATCCGGGCCGCGAGACCCTCTGCCTCGAGCGCCCGGTCCAGGCGCACCATGGCAATCTTGAGGATATCTGCGGCGGAGCCTTGAATGGGCATATTGATCGCCTCGCGTTCAGCGGCTCGCTTCACCCCTGCATGGGCGCGGCTGGTGGTCTGCAACTCCGGGAAGTAGCGACGCCGCCCCAGGATGGTCGACACGCACCCGTTCTCGCGCGCCTCTCTCTTGGTGTTCTCTATGTACTCGCCTACCTTCCCGTACCGCGTGAAGTAGCTGGCGATGAACTTCCGAGCCTCTTCGACGGAGAGATCCGTCCTCTGCGCCAGACCATACTCACCCATGCCATAGATGATGCCGAAATTGATGCTCTTGGCGATGCGACGCATCGAGGATGTGACCTCAGACAACGGCACCTCAAAGACCGTAGCCGCCGTGCTGGAATGGATGTCCTCGCCACGGGCGAAGGCCGCGAGCAAGTTCTGGTCCTGTGAGATGTGCGCCAGGATGCGCAACTCCACCTGGGAGTAGTCGGCCCCCAGAAGCAGCCGGCCCTCCTCGGCGACGAACGCCGAGCGCACGTGGCGACCCAGCTCGGTGCGCACAGGGATATTCTGTAGATTGGGATCGCTGGAAGAGATACGCCCCGTTACGGTGCCGGTCTGGTTGTACGACGTGTGTACTCTGCCCGTCTCCCGATTCACCAGGAGTGGAAGTGCATCCACGTACGTGGACTTGAGCTTAGTCAGTTGCCGGTGCTCCAGGATCAGGCCGACGATGGGATGTTGATCCTTCAGTTCCTCCAGGACACTTGCTCTCGTCGAGAACCCCGTCTTGGTCCTCGCCTTGCCCGGCAGAGCCAGCTCCTCGAACAGGACCTCTCCCAGTTGCTGAGTGGAGCTCACGTTGAAGGGGTGGCCGGCCAGATGCTGGATCTGTTGCTCCAACTCCACTACGCGCTGGTACATGACCGTGGAGATCTGCTTCAGTTGCTCCGTGTCCAGCGCCACACCGGTCGTCTCCATGTCCATGAGGACCCGCACCAGCGGCATCTCCAAATCGCGGAACAGGTCCCACTGCTCCCGCTCCCGCAACTCCTCCTCCAGAACCGCGAGGAGACGCAGAGTGGCGTCGGCATCGGCGGCCGCATACGCGGCGACATCAGCGATGGAGACCTGAGCCATCGTGATCTGGTTGCGTCCCTTCCCGATCAATTCGGTGATGGGCGTCATCTCCAGACCCAGCTTGTTCCAGGCCAGCTCCTTCAATCCAAGGCCCCGCCGCCACGGCTCGAGGAGATAGGCTGCGATCATGGTGTCAAAGTCCAGGCCCCGCACAGCCATCCCGTGGCGAGCCAACACGGTAAGGTCGTATTTCCCGTTGTGAGCGACCTTGCTGACCTTTGAATCCTCGAGCACTGGACGCAAGCGCTCTGCGACCAGTTCGAGGTCCAACTGGCCTCCTGTGCCCCGAGTGAGCAGATGTCCCACGGGCACGTAGAAGCCCCGCCCGGGCTCCGCAGCAAAGGACAGACCCACCAGATCCGCCTTCATCGCGTCGGTACTGGTCGTTTCCACGTCGAGGGCGATCCGCGACGCTTGAGAGAGTTCAGAGACCAGTGAAGTCAACTGTTCTTCGCTGCTCACGGCCACCGAGACCTCGCCCGGCCGCGACTCCTGAGCGAAGAACGTCATCTGGGTGGCCGCCCGCCCGCGATCACTCGCTGGGAGCCTTTGCACGAGGCTCCTGAACTCCAACTCCCGGAAGAGGTCCGTCACCTTCTTGCGATCGTAGTCAGTGGTTCTGCACTTATCCAGGTCGAGAGTGATGGGTACCTCAGTGACGATGGTGGCCAGATGCTTGCTCAGAAGTGCCTGCTCTTCTTGCCCGGCCAGGGCCTTCCTGGCGCGGGTAGACCCTATCTTATCCAGATGATCGTAGATCTGCTCGATGCTGCCGTACCGCTGGATGAGCCGCCGGGCCGTCTTGTCCCCTACTCCGGAGACGCCAGGTATGTTGTCCGACTTGTCACCCACCAGCCCCTTGTAGTCCGCCACAAAGGCGGGATCGATGCCGTACTTCTCCCTGACGGCCTCCTCGTCGTATAGTCTGGCATCGGAGAACCTTTGACTATAGCCCCCTGGCGTCATCACTCTCACCAACGGCGACACGAGCTGCAGCGTGTCATTGTCGCCGGTGACGATGACCGTCTCCACCTTCTGGTCGGCGGCCTGCTTGGCCAGCGATCCTATCAGATCGTCTGCCTCGTAGCCCGGAACCTCAAAAGCGGGCATGTTCAAGGACTGGACCACCTCGCGGATGCGGTCCATCTGGCCCCGCATCTCCTGCTGCATCGGCGGACGGTGGGCCTTGTACTCCTCGAACTCCTCGTGGCGAAAGGTGGCAGCAGGGGCATCGAAGGTCACAGCGATGTAGTCGGGCTTCTCTGTCTGGAGGGCATGCAGCAGCATCATGGAGAAACCATAGATGGCGTTGGTCAGTTCGCCTTTGGACGTGGAGAAGGCATCAACTGGCAGAGCGAAGAACGCACGATAGGCCAGCGCATGGCCGTCTATCAACATCAGTTTCTTCGCCATTCGAGTATCGCCTCCGCTGGAGTTGGCTTGATTGTACGAACTCCACCCTCAAAAGTCAACGAGAGAAGGCTCTCCCGGGATGGGAGAGGTCACGAGTCCACGCCGGGCGTTTCCCTCCTACCTGGAGAGCCGCTCAGAACGAGCACCGAGCGAAGCCCGTACATAGTGGCTGCCGCCGCTGTCTGGCGGGCGTGGTTGGATTGCGGCCCACCCACCGTAAGCACGGTATCCGCACCTCGATCCAGTGCATCGGCGATCAGGAACTCCAGCTTCCGCGCCTTGTTGCCCCCCGTGGCCAGCCCCGTCTGATCGTCCCGCTTGACGAGGATTCGGGGGCCTCCCAGTTCCTCGGAGAGACGTTTCATCTCCACGATGGGGGTGTGAAGAAAGGCAATCGGGACCCGACGAACATCCGAACCCAACACCATGGCACCTCCCAACGCCCAGTGTGTCTTCGGGGCTATTGTACCACACGCGGCGGCCTGTTGGTGAGGGACAGGCGACGCCGTACCCGCACGGCACGCCTTGCGGCTACAGTCCGCCACGAGAGGCTAGGCACCCCACGTTGGCCGGAGCCTTGCCAAGCCAGACAGCGCATCTCCAACCGAGAAGGGCGCCTCGAGATGTTGACCATGTTCCCGACGAATGGTGCACAAAGTTGAAATCCTCCCTGCCTTGTGCTATACTTGCGCTAAGGGGGTTTGGCCCCTGATGGGCCGTTAGCTCAGCCTGGTTAGAGCACCTGCCTTTTAAGCAGGGTGTCGCTGGTTCGAGTCCAGCACGGCCCATGTGAGCCACCCTAGCTCAGTTGGTAGAGCAAGCGCCTCGTAAGCGCTAGGTCATCGGTTCAAGTCCGATGGGTGGCTCCAGAGCACGGCTAATGGGCTGACCGCTTGGGAGGTTGGCCCTTTTTTGCAGAGGGCGAGATGCCGCCAAGAACGACGTCTCAATGGTACGAAGACGGCCTAGCCATGATAGGCTCCGGCTTCTTCGACAGCGCCGTCGAATGCTTCGATTGGGTGCTGCAAGCGGAGCCAGGCAACGTCGAGGCCTGGATGCTCAAAGCTACGTCCTTCTCAGGACTGGAGAGCTACGAGGAGGCCATTGAGTGTCTCGACGCGGCGCTGGGCATCGACCCCCTGAACGTCCAGGCCTGGACAGACAAGGCATCGTGTCTCACCAAACTGGGAAGGGAAGACGAAGCGGCCGAATGCGCACGCGAAGCGAACCGTATTGCCGGTGGTCACGTGGCTGGCCCGATGATAACGCGGGAGCCTATCGCCCGTATCTACACTGTGGCCAACGGACTGGCCAGCGATACCATTCGGTCCCTGGCGGCAGACCAGAGGGAGGCCTGGTTCGCCTACGGATCTGACCTGGGGGTCACCAGAGTGATTCTCAACGTTCGACGCTTCCAGACCTACACGCGGGAAGAAGGACTCATCAGCAATAAGGTCGAGTGTATAGTGCTTACAGAAGACGCTGCCTGGCTCGGCACCGATCAAGGCCTGAGCCGCTTCGACAGAGAAACGGAGCAGTGGACACACTTCACCGAGGAGAACGGATTGAAGGCTCGCGCAGTCTACGACATTGTTCCTGACGAGCAACTAGTATGGCTGGGAACCGACGCAGGCCTCGTGGTGCTGGACACGAGGACGCGTATGTCCGTCGTCTGCCGGGGCAGCCCAGAACCCCAGCAGATAGACTGCCTGCTGGGCGATGGCGACCTGTTGTGGTGTGGAGCCAATCATGAGCATGCAGTAGTCTCCGTCTTCGACAAGCAAGCCGAGACTTTCGAGAGGCTCGGAGTAGGTGCCTGGGTGCAGAGGATGCAGTTGTACCCACGGGGCGGCGCGCCGAAGCTCTGGGTAGCCAGGAGAGATGGTATCACTGTAGTGGACAGGACGACGTACGAGACGGAGGAGATACCAGTGGCTGCCATGCTGGTCACGGATCTGGCCGTCGGGGTACAGAGCCTGTTGCTGGGCACGGACCAGGGCCTGGCTATCGTTGACCTCGATGACGGCGCGGGCTCCGACGTGGTGGTCACCAGCACCGAGATCGGCCGGGGACTACCAGTTACCGCCCTGTGTTGTGCGAGCGGCACCGAATGGATAGCCGTCGAAGGAGACGGTGTTCTCTGCCTGAGCTACTACTCTTGACAAACGCTTCTAGCTTGCATATAATAACGTGTCCGTAGCTGTCTCGGCCACCACAGAGAGCGCTTCCCCTCACAGTTTGGACGCCTTTTTGCAGCACTGGTGCGGCAAAGGTGTCCTTGAGCGGCACTGTTACATCAACTAGGCAGCTTTCCTGGGATACGTATTGATGGCACGTAAGGCTTCCAAAGCCAAGAAGACTCCGTTCTGGAAACGGTTCTCTATCAGCCTCGAGCCCCGCTTGCGGGAGGAGATAGTCGGACTCCTGTTGATGGCTGTCGGAGGGATCACGTTGTTGAACCTCCTGTCGGTCGATCAGGCCAAGGGGGTGCTCGTCGACGGCTGGTCCATGCTGCTGCGTTGGGCGTTTGGTTGGGGCGCGTCTCTGGCTGCCCTAGCTATGATCAGCCTGGGCGTGATCCTACTTCTGCGCAACCTGGAGTTTCTGCTGACGATCTCACGCCTCAGAGTTGCGGGAGCGGTCCTGCTTCTTGTGGGCTTGCTGGGCCTGCTTCACTTCTTCTACCCAGACCCCCTCATGGTAGCACAGGAGGGTAGGGGCGGTGGCTACATCGGGTGGGCCATCAGCACCGCGCTTTACGAATCGCTGGGAGACATCGGCGCATTCATGGTCCTGCTGCTCCTGTGCCTGGCAGGGCTGATCCTGTGCGCCCGTTTGACCCCCTCGCAGCTCCGTTCCACATCCGCCGCCTTGAGGCACAGAGCGGCGTCGGTGTACCAAGACCACGTCACACCCTATCTGGAGACAGCGGAAAACGGGTTCGAGCCCTCGGAGGAGTATCCACCACAAGTGGCTCCGGCCTCGTTGACTCCTGAGTTAGGGAACGCTCAACGCGCGGTGGCCTCCGAGTCGGCGGCCGTGCTGAAACCGGCGCCCGCACGATGGAGAGCCGAGGAAGGCCCACTGCCGTCGCTCGATCTCCTGGAGGAGGTCCCCCTGGAGGCATTGAGCGAGGCGGAAGCACGTCGCAAGCTGAAGATCATCGAGGATACGCTGGATAGCTTCGGCGTCCCCGCCAAGGTGGTGGAGGTCAACCAGGGCCCCACCGTCACTCAGTTCGGCGTCGAGCCCGGATACATGGAGCGGAAGGGCACTGACGGCGAGATGGTGTCCAGGAAGGTAAGGGTCAGGAAGATAAGCTCCCTGTCCAAGGACCTTGCTCTCGCCCTGGCTGCCGCTCCCATTCGCATCGAGGCACCGGTGCCAGGCCGGTCCGTGGTGGGCATCGAGGTACCCAACGACCGAATCTCACTGGTCGCCCTTCGCGCAGTGATGCAATCCGAGCTGTTCCAGCACATACAATCCCCCCTCAAGCTAGCGCTCGGTCAGGACGTGTCGGGACAACCGGTGGTGGCGACCCTGGAGACGATGCCCCATCTCTTGATCGCTGGAGCTACCGGCTCCGGCAAGAGTGTGTGCATCAACTCCATCATCACTTGCCTCCTGTTCAACAACTCGCCTCAGCGGCTGAAGCTGCTGATGATCGATCCCAAGACTGTGGAACTGATTAACTACAACGGCCTCCCGCACTTGGTGGCGCCGGTGGTGACCGACATGAAGAGGGTGCTGCCTGCTCTCAGGTGGGCCATGGCGGAGATGGACAGGCGATACTCCATACTATCGGGGGCTGCGGCCCGCAACATCGAGGACTACAACAACGACAAGCTGCCACTGGGCGAGAAGCCGCTGCCCTATGTCATAGTCGCCATAGACGAGTTGGCCGATCTGATGATGATGGCCCCCGACGATGTAGAACGTGTCATTTGCCGCCTCGCTCAGATGTCGCGGGCGACGGGGATACACCTGGTCATCGCCACTCAGCGGCCCTCGGTGGACGTAGTCACCGGGCTCATCAAGGCCAACTTCCCCGCCCGCATCTCCTTCGCGGTCACCTCCCAGGTCGATTCCAGGGTCGTGCTGGACGCAGCGGGGGCAGAGACCTTGCTGGGACAAGGAGACATGCTCTACATGGCTTCCGATTCGTCCAAGCTGGTGCGGCTTCAAGGGTGCTTCGTATCCGATCAAGAGATAGAGAGGGTGGTCCAATTCTGGAAGCAGACCATCCCCTTCGTGCAGGAGACGAAGGCCCCGTGGGGGAGCATCGAGGCCATCGACGCTGAGGAAGAGCGCGACGAGCTACTGGACGATGCCATCGAGTTGCTGCGAGAGCAGGAGCACGCCTCGACCTCCCTGCTGCAAAGGCGACTGCGAATCGGTTACCCTCGGGCGGCAAGACTCATGGATCAACTGGAGGAGGAAGGAATCGTCGGCCCACCGGAGGCAGGAGGGCGTTGGCGAGAGGTCCTTATCCTAGAGGAGGATGAACACATGGATGAGCAAGACTGGGATTTCGAATCAGAATAGAAGGAGACTGTATGGCCAGGAGAGAGACGGAGGAGAGAGTCAAGAAGACCAAGGGGATCCAGGCTGAGGGCGTGGTGGTCAAGGCTTTGCCAAACGCCATGTTTCGGGTCCAGTTGGACAGCGGGCCAGAGGTACTGGCCCACATCTCCGGGAAGATGAGGAAGTACTACATCCGCATCCTTCTCGGGGACCGGGTGCTCGTCGAGTTGTCACCGTACGACCCGACGAGAGGTCGCATCCTGTATCGTTACAAGCAGTAGGGAGCGGCCGCTGGCCAGGGCGTCTGTCGCGGAGAAGCCTGCGAGCACAGTGGGGGGCTCAGTTCTCCACCGGCTCGGGTGAGACATGATCTACTTCGGGACGAGCGGCTTCAGCTACAAGGATTGGGTAGGGCCCTACTACCCCGAGGGCATGCCACGTGGTGAATGGTTGTTGTTCTATGCTCGGGACTTCAACGTGACCGAGCTCAACTTCTCCTACTACCGTTTGCCCAGCAGGTCCACGCTACAGCGGCTCGCGGACAAGACGCCGGAAGGCTTCCTGTTCACGCTCAAGGCGCACCAGGACATGACTCACAAGAGGATACGGGATGGAGAATTGTTCGCAAAATTCATGGATTCCCTGGATCCGCTCATCGAAAGCGGCAAACTCGGCTGTTTGCTGGCCCAGTTCCCATGGTCCTTCCGCCACGATGATGACAACCTCGAATACCTCCGTTTCATGCGGCAGCAGTTCGGTGCTCTGCCCTTGGTGATCGAGTTCCGCAACCGTGAATGGATTCGCCAAGAGACTTTTTGCTTTCTACGGGAAAACGACTTAGGCTTCTGTTGTGTCGACCAACCCCGTCTCAAGGGCCTTATCCCTCCCGTAGCCGAGGCTACGAGCGCGACGGCCTACGTTCGCTTCCATGGGCGTAATGCCAAGAAGTGGTGGCAGCACGACGAAGCCTGGGAACGGTACGACTATTCTTACAGCGACCAGGAATTGGAGGAATGGGTGCCGAAACTGCGGAAGCTGGAGGAGAACGCCGAGAATACCTTCGTCTTCGCCAACAACCACTGGCAGGG
>CAZOBP010000055.1:0-15576 GCA_964577995.1 uncultured Anaerolineales bacterium | reverse complement strand
CTGGTGCCCATGGTCAACCTCGGCACCTGGCTGGGCATGATTCTCTTCTTCGTGGGTCTGCTGATCCAGTTCTCCGGGCTGGTATGGGTAGGCGTTATCTTCTTCTCAGGAAGCGTAGTCTTCGCCATGGTCACCGTGCCTGTAGAGAGGGACGCCAGTCGTCGCGCCCTACAGATCCTCAAGGCCGACGGGCTGGTGGGCACAACAGACATCCAAGGCATCCAGAGCGTCCTCTCCGCAGCCGCCCTCACCTACGTGGCAGCCTTGGCGCAAGCTCTTTCCCAATTGCTCTACTTCGTCTTTCTGGCCACGGGGATGAGCAGGAGGGACTAGTTTGGCGGAATGGAGGCACAGTGACCCGGGCAGGCCAAGACAGCACCACAGGGTAGCCCTCCTGGATCTTTCACCTTCGCAACTGCAAGACCTGGTTCTGTCCATCGGCGAGCCCTCCTACCGGGCGGACCAGGTCTACAGGTGGCTCTACTCGTCGCTGGTCACCAACTTCGAGGCCATGTCCAACCTTCCCCAAACCGTGCGCCAGCGTCTGTCCGAGATCGCTGACCTCCAGAACCTGGTGCCTGTTACGTCCACACTCTCCTCGGACGGCCTCGCCCGCAAAGTGCTCTTCGCTTTGCCCGACGGCGAGACCATCGAGAGCGTGCTGATGCTCTACCATGAGAGGCAGACAGTCTGCCTTTCGACCCAGGTGGGATGCCCCGTGGGCTGCGTCTTCTGCGCCACAGGACAGAGTGGGTTCGTCCGTAACCTGAGCGCAGGTGAGATGGTGGCGCAGGTCCTGTATTTCGCGAGGCAACTCAAGGCCGAGGGACGACGCATCACGAACCTCGTCTTCATGGGCATGGGCGAGCCGCTGCTCAACTACGACGCCACCTGGCAGGCTGTCCGCACCCTCACCAACCCGCGTGGACTGAATCTAGGCGCGCGACGTATCACCATCTCCACCGTAGGGGTAGTGCCTGCCATCAAGCGTCTGAAACACGAAGACTCGCAGGTGGGCCTCGCCGTGTCCCTGCACGCCCCCACAGACGGACTCCGACAGAGTCTCATACCTCTTGCCGGGAAGTATCCGCTGCACGAGTTGATCTCTGCCTGTAGAGATTATGTGAACTACACCGGGAGGCGGGTGACCTTCGAATATGCCCTCATCAGTGGCCTGAACGACTCAATGGAGCACGCTGCGCAGGTAGCAGGTCTCTTGAAGGGCCTACTCTGCCACGTCAACCTCATCCCCCTCAACCCCAGCACCGATTCGGCCTGGCAAGCCAGTTCCGCCGAACGGGTTCGGGCCTTTCAGCGAGAACTTCGCAAGCGAGGTGTCAACGCCACCACCAGACTCCGCAGGGGCCTAGACATCGAAGCGGGCTGCGGCCAGTTGAGATCCGGACACGTGAGTGCCATGGGTGCTCAGGATTGCGTTGGGAGACGATAGACGATATCATTGATGATTCCGAGCGGAGCGCCTCCGCGACCCGGCTCACCATCTGGTGTTCAGCCAGCGGGGTCGCAAAGGCCAGAGTGCACGACAGAGAGGGTAACGAGCACGCCGCGAGCGTGTTATGGAGATAGCATGACAGAGGCACAATCAGTAATACAGAGGAGCCAGTCCCAGCGATTGGAACTGGCTCGATGGATCGGTATGACATCGCCCCTGCGCTACCTGGGCGACTCAACTCACGCTGGATTCTTGCCCAGAGTGCGCAGACACCTGGCGCAGATACGGACTTCCCGTGTCTTCTCGCCGTCGCGTATGGTTCGTTTGTGTAGATTCACTGCCCAGCTTCGCTTGCTACGATTGTGAGCATGGCTAACGCTGTGACCAAACTGAGGCCCTTTACCACATATGTCGCATTTTCTGGCCATTCCTCTATCCCTCAAGTCAATAGTCGCTACATGGTATAGAATACCACGTTGGCCCAACTTAGTCAAACCAGCACGAGTCGTCTCGTTGTCGCTCGAACAGCACGCACCACCTTATGATCTCGTGAGGCCGAGATAGATGTCAGAAGAGCGTAGATTGGGCAGCATAGAAATCTCACCGGTGGCCATTGCCAGCATAGCTAGCGATGCAGTACTGGGGTGCTACGGAGTCGTGGGCATGGCTTCCCGCACCCTCCGGGACGGGTGGGCCGAGCTGATCCACCCCGACGACAGCCCGAGAAGGGGAGTGCACGTAGAGCTCGTCGAAGACAGGATCACTGTCGATCTCTATGTGATCATGGAATACGGAGTCAGGGTCTCCGAGGTTGCGCACAACATCATGCAGAGCGTCAAGTTCAATGTGGAGAAGGCCCTGGGCGTGCCCGTGGCGGAGGTGAACGTACACATCCAGGGCTTGCGGATAAGCGACCCTAGCTAGCAAGCAAGACGCGTTCGGAGGTTCACAGCATTGACGACGGAAGAGGCGGCAGAGGCGGCGAGGGTGCCTGAGTGCACGGTTATGTGCAATGGGCGACAACTGAAGCAGCTTCTGCACGCGGGTACGAGTTGGCTGGAGAGACACGCCGCCAGCATCAATGCACTCAACGTCTTCCCGGTACCTGATGGGGACACGGGGACCAACATGCTACTCACCATGCGGGCAGCCCTCGCGGAACTCGATTCTATGGCCGATGACTCAGCAGCCTCAGTGGCACACGCCATCGCTCACGGGGCACTCATGGGCGCCCGGGGCAACTCGGGCGTGATCTTATCCCAACTACTGAGGGGGATAGCGAGCGGCCTGAAAGACAAGAAGCAGTTCGACGGTACAGATTTCGCAGCAGCGCTGAAGGAAGGGTCCACCATAGCCTATAAGGGGGTCATCAAGCCTGTGGAGGGCACCATCCTCACCGTCGGCCGAGAGGCCGCGGAGGCGGCGCAGGAGGCCGTCAACAACGGCGTCCGAGACTTCACCCCTGTGATGGAGCGGGTTGTTACCGCAGCCAGAGACTCCGTGGCGAGGACACCGTTGCTGCTGAGTGTCCTTCGCGACGCCGGGGTCGTTGATGCCGGCGGGCAAGGGCTGTACGTCATCCTTGAGGGGGGGCTCCGGTATCTGAAGGGAGAGCCGATGGATGCAGACGAAGTCATCGAGCCAGTCCCTGCCGCTGTGGCCAGCGCTTCCGCCGAAGGGGAGATGCAATGGGGCTACTGCACGGAGTTCATCCTACAGGGACAGAACCTGAACCTGGATGAGATCAGGGAACGAATAGCAGGCTGCGGAGATTCAGCCCTCGTCGTCGGTGACGGCCAGACCGTCAAGGTGCACGTGCACACCCATCGCCCCGGTGAGGTGATCGGCTTTGCCTCCAGCAAAGGAACGCTGCACGACATCAAGATAGACAACATGCAGGACCAGCATCGGGAGTACCTGGTCATGGGAGCCGATAGTGCCGCTGCGCAAATCGATCAGAAAGCTGATGGCGTTGCCGTGGTGGCGGTCGTCTCAGGACCTGGCCTCTGTGACGTCTTCGGCAGCCTTGGGGTGCGCACCATCGTGCCCGGGGGCCAGACCATGAACCCCAGCACTCAGGAACTACTTCAAGCCATCGAGAGCCTCAAAGAGAACGACGTAGTGGTCTTACCCAACAACGGCAACGTCGTGTTGGCGGCCCAGAAGGCCAGGGAGCTCTCACAGAAGAACGTGGTCGTTGTGCCGAGCGAGACCGTGCCCCAGGGCATCAGCGCGCTACTAGCCTTCAACTACCAGGCCGATCTCGAGAAGAACGCAGCAGCCATGGACCAAGCAATGCACAGCGTCGAGACCGCCGAGATAACCAGGGCCATCCGCTCCGTGAAGATCAACGGTCTGGAAGTAGAAGAAGGACAGATCATTGGACTGCTGAACGGAGAACTGACTGCCACGGGGAAGAGTATTGAGGCAGTAGCGGAGCAGATCTTGGAGCAGATGAACGCTGACGAGCGCGAGATCATCACGGCCTACTACGGAGAGGACATGACGGAGTCCCGGGCCCAGGAGTTGGTCGAGAAGCTCCGCGAGCGGTATCCTGAGCAGGAGTGGGAACTCATAGACGGCGGTCAGCCCCACTACTACTACATCATATCGGCGGAGTGAGCGGTTCAGACCCCTCCAGGTCCCAGGAGCCGATCAGAACAGCGCGAGGCGCACCAGATGGGAAGAATCAGAATAGTCACTGACAGCACAGCAGAGTTGGAGCCCGACGTCGCCGAAGCGTTGGGTATCGCAGTGATTCCGTTGACCATCCACGTAGGCCACAAGACCTACCAGGATGGAGTGGACATGGACTCTGCCAAACTGGCCAAGAAGCTCGAGAGCACCGATTCTCTACCCTTGGCCACAGCTCCAACGCTGGAGGCTGTCGAAGAAACCTATCGGGATCTTGGCAATGGTACGGACGACATAGTGGCAATCCACGTCTCTGCCGGGCTCAGCAACACGGTTGAGTTGGCCCGGACTGCCGCAGTCTCTCTCATCGGGCAGCGGCGCATCGTGGTCGTGGACTCGCTATCCACCTCGCTAGCCCTCAGGACTCTCGTTATTGCGGCTGGCGAGATATCGAGAAAGGGAGCCAGCCTCGATGAAGTAGTGAGACTGGTCAGGGCCATGATACCTCACGTCTATCTGGTCTTCTTCGTGGAGAGCCTGGAGTATCTCGAGAGGGGCGAACGTATCGGGAAGGCGGAAGCCCTCCTCGGTACCATGCTAAGTATCAAGCCCCTCCTCATCGTTGAGGATGGCGATATACTGCCTCTGGAGAAGGTCAGAACCAGGAATGGTGGCATCGACAAGCTCTATGAGTTCGTGACCGAGTTCCCCCATCTGGAGAAGATAGCCATTCTCAAGGGAACCAGAGCCACAACCCCATCGGACCTTGTGGAACGCCTACAGACCGCATACCCCAAGAGAGAGTTGGATCTGGTGACCTATGGACCGGTCCTGGC
Organism: uncultured Anaerolineales bacterium; assembly: GCA_964577995.1. GTDB lineage: Bacteria > Chloroflexota > Anaerolineae > UBA7937 > B3-Chlor > JAUVXJ01. The sequence goes on along the minus strand of CAZOBP010000055.1, from coordinate 10,653 downwards.
CACCCACCTGGGACTCGAGGCCATCGGAGTCTTCGTCTACGAAGGGCTATAGTGCACGACCAGGGACTGGGCTACTAGGTATGGATTCTTCGTCATCCGCTTTCGAGAAGCTCGAAAAGATACTCAGCCTGGAAAAGAACCTGGGTTACACAGACCGAGCTGTGATTGGCGGTCTTGGGCAATTCGCCACCTTCTGGCGGGAAGATGCCCAGCAAGGCACCGTCGATCCTGCGTTGGCACAACTCATCCAGCAGACCAGCACGCTCCTGGCAAGCTACTCCGAAGAGAGCGCCAGCAGACGTCGGGAGATCGTGGACGAGATCTTGCTCAAGTGGGGGAGTGTCGAAGCGAACGCCACGGCAGAGAAGGCGGCGCCCGCCAAACGCGCGGCTCCCCGGTCAACAACCACGTCAGCTCCCAAGAGCAGAACTGACCTCTCGTCCCCAGTGAGCGAGCTACACGGGGTCAGCGACACCTACGCCGGGCGACTGGCCCGCCTGGGCGTGACAACCATTCGAGATCTGCTGTACCTTTTCCCCTACCGATACGATGATTACAGGTCTCTCAAGACCATAGACCAGCTCGAATACGGCGAACAGGTGACCATCATCGCTACTGTCCGAGAGACGCAGGAGCGGACCAGCAAGCGAGGTCAGAGCATCGTAACCAGTACGGTGGCAGACGGAACAGGTGTCGTACAGGTGACGTGGTTCAACCAGCCATTCCTCGTCAGAAGTCTCAAACCGGGCAAGCAGATCGTGATCAGCGGCAAGGTGGACCAGTATCTGGGGCATCTTGCCTTCTCCTCACCCACCTGGGAACCGCTGGATGAGGAACTGATCCACACTGCTCGCCTGGTCCCGGTGTATCCACTTACCAAGCAGATCACCGCTCGGTGGCTGCGCCGCATCATCAAGCGCACCGCTGACTACTGGTCACTCCGTCTTCCAGACCATCTACCACCCTCGGTGCGCGAACAGAGAGACCTGATGGATCTGGAGTCCGCTATACGGCAGATCCATTTCCCCGACAACAGCGAGATGCTGGAGAGGGCGCGCCGACGTCTGGCCTTCGACGAGTTGCTGATGATCCAGCTAGGAGTCCTCAAGCAGAGGCGCCAATGGCAGGAGAGATCTGGCCAGGCTGTCCAGATCGAAAGTTCTCTGTTGCGGGCCTTCGTGGAGTCGTTGCCCTTCACGCTGACTTCCGCCCAGGAACGGGCTCTCTCGCAAATCCTCGCCGACCTGGAGAAGCCCATGCCCATGAGTCGTCTCCTCCAGGGCGACGTAGGCTCTGGCAAGACCGTCGTCGCCGCGGCCGCGATGTTGGTCACCGCGGCCAGCGGTATGCAGGCCGTCCTCATGGCCCCCACGGAGATCCTGGCCGAGCAGCACTATGTCAGCCTCGAGAAGCTGTGGGGGGAGCTCTGGCTCCCAGGCCTCACCAAACTCTCGTCCCAACTGCGCTTGCTCACGGGCAGTCTCAAGCAGTCGGACAAGGATCGCATCTGCGAGGAGATATCGACGGGAGAGGCAAGGATCATCGTCGGTACCCACGCCCTGATCCAACAAGGGGTGGAGTACCACAACCTGGGTCTCGTGGTCATCGACGAGCAGCAGCGTTTCGGTGTGACACAGAGGGCATTGCTCCGTCAAAAGGGGCACAACCCGCACATGCTGGTGATGAGCGCCACTCCCATTCCCAGGACTCTCGCGCTGACCATCTACGGCGATTTGGACATTTCCACCATCGACCAACTCCCTCCCGGTCGCAAGGAGATCGTCACACAATGGATGAGACCCAGAGAGCGAGAACGCGCCTACGAATACCTGCGTGGCCGTGTGCGCGAGTCTCAACAAGCCTTCATCATCTGCCCCTTGATCGAGGAAAGCGAGAAGATCGAGGCCAAGGCTGCTGTTGAGGAGCATCGCAGACTACAGGAAGAGGTGTATCCCGACCTGCGGCTGGGGCTACTGCACGGCCGTATGACGTCCGAGGAGAAGGATTCCGTCATGCGAGCGTTCTACCAGGGTGAACTCGACATCCTGGTGTGCACGCCCGTGGTCGAGGTCGGGATAGACGTACCCAACGCCACAGTCATGCTCATAGAGGGAGCTGATCGCTTCGGCCTGGCACAACTGCACCAGTTCCGTGGTCGCGTGGGCAGAGGAGACCAGCAATCATACTGCCTCCTTCTTGCAGACTCTCCGAGCGACACAGGGGTTCAGCGCCTCAAAGTCATCGAAGCCACCCAGGACGGGTTCAAACTCGCCGACGAGGACTTGGCGATGCGAGGGCCGGGCGAGTTCTTCGGCACCCGCCAGAGTGGCTTGCCCGACCTGAAAGTGGCCCGGCTCGGCGACGTGAAGGTGCTCGAAGAGGCCCGTGCAGTCGCCCAGGAGATTTGGCAGGAAGACCCTACCCTGGAGCTGCCACAGAACCGGCTCCTGGCCACCCGCGTTGAGGAGTTCTGGCAGAGGGGCAAAGGCGATCTGAGTTGATCGGATTCTTGCACCGTTCCCACAGAGTCCGCAGGGCAGTCGTCTTGTGGGCTTCGCTGTCCCACGGATCGTTGGGCTACCCCCTCGACGTACGATCCGTCCCACTCAGGAAACAACCCTCGGCACCCGCTGGGATCCTTCTCCACCACCCCCGCGCTCAGAGTTTTCCACATCTGACGGAATGTGTTATAATAGCTATCGTGCAAGTCGATTTCGACCACTCGCGGAGGTATCGTCGAGATGCGCACGGCCATCTTTCCCGGCACATTTGATCCTATCACCAATGGTCACCTCGACATCGCGCAAAGAGCGGCGGAGCTCTTCGATCATCTGATCGTGGCCGTCTACGCTCATCCCATCAAGACCCTGCTCTTCTCGACAGACGAACGGCTGGAGATGGCTATGAAGGCCTTCCAAGGGTGGCCAAACGTCACTGTCGAGAGCTACGATGGGCTCACCGTTGACGTCGCGCGTGAAAAGGGGGCCAAGGCGATCATCCGAGGCTTGAGGGTGGTAGGTGACTTCGAGTTCGAGTTTCAGATGGCACTCATGAACCGAACGCTGGCGCCGGAGATCGAATCTGTCTGCCTGCTGACCACGAAGGAGTACTACTTCCTGAGCTCCAGCATTGTGAAGGAGGTGGCCAAGCTAGAGGGAGACATCAGCGGATTGGTTCCGCCTTACGTCGTCACAGCGCTCAAGAACAAGATCGAGGAACTTGGCGAGGAGGCTACCGAAAGGATCAAGTTCACGACTATGCGCGACTGAGCGTGGCGCAATTGTCAACTCATTACAGGCACCAGTTCTTGGCAGGTGCCGCCAAGATGGGCTCCGGTGGGGGGTGGTCAAGATACAGGACATCTCGCTGCTCATTGATCGGTTGGAGAGCTTGCTTAGTGACAGCAGGCGACTCCCCCTGACGTCCGGATCCCTGGTCAACAAGGACGAATGCTTGGTCATCATCGACCAATTGCGCGTGGCGATTCCCCAGCAATTCGCGGAAGCCCGGCGCATCCAGGGAGAGCGCGATCAGATCATCGCCCGTGCTGAGCAGGAGGCCCAGATGATTGTAGAGAGGGCGAGGGAAGAGGCGGAGCAGATCCTTGATGAACACGGCCTCCTACGAGAGATGGACAATCGCTCGGCCCTCCTCGCTGACGAGGCGAAGCGCAAGGCCGAAGAGACGATGCGCGGCGCCGATGAGTACGCGATCAGAGTGCTTGGGGAGATGGAGGATCAACTGATTGCGCTGCAGACCACGATCAGGAACGGTCTTGAGATCTTGCAGCAGGACGGGCGTATGGCGAGGCTGGCGGCCGAAACCGGCCTCGAAGAACTGGACGTAGAGCCCGATACCGAGGACCATTGACAAGCGGCACCGACCGAGTCCCTTCGGCCAGGCCGCAGAGATGCTGGGAGTTATGGAAGCTCGCCACCAGACCACCATGAGAATCAACTGTGCCCAACTGCTGAAGGGGCAAACGGGCGCGGCGCGGCGATTGGATCTGCTCGAGGACATCACTGGGATAGACGATGATCTCAAGATCGAGTCCCCTATCCGAGGACCTGTCACCCTGATCCGCACCGCAGACGGTATATTGGTTACTGCGTCGCTGAAGACGGACCTGGAACTCGAATGCCGTCGCTGCCTTGAGTCGTTCTCGACCACCGTCGAGCTAGACTTGCAGGAGGAGTTCCATCCCAGCGTTGACATATCGACGGGGGCTAAGATACCCGTGGCCGACACGGAGGAGGATGCCACCGTCATCGACGAACACCACGTGCTGGACATGACTGAGGTGGTGCGCCAAGCCATATGCCTGGCCGTCCCGATGAGCGCGCTCTGTAGAGAGGACTGTGGTGGCCTGTGCTCGATGTGTGGGCAGAACCTCAATGAAGGGCAGTGCCAGTGCGTCGCTGAAACCGTGGACCCGCGTCTCGAGGTTCTGAAAGAACTCCTTCAACCGCACTGATCCGAGATCACGAAAGCTCGAAACCAAAGACTAGGAGTGCATACAATGGGTGCCGTACCCAAGACCAGGATATCAAAGGCACGTAGTGGCGGACGTCGCAGCCACGAGGCTTTGCAGCCTCCTCACCTTATCGCCTGTCCTCAGTGCCGTGAGCCTCGTCTCCCTCACCATGTATGCCCGTCATGCGGGTACTACAAGGGAGTGGAGGTGGCGAAGCCCAAAGCCAAGGGGGAGTAGGACCCTCCCACCGCCTTGCCACGGCAATCGAAGCGTTCACCGTGTGAAAACGGGGATTCGGTTCGGACGGCGGGGCTGGGCGTAGCTCTGCGACCTAAGAGAGACAGCGTAGATGCCGAAAAGACTGGCCCTGGTTTTTCCAGGCCAAGGCGCACAGTATGTCGGGATGGGTCTCGACCTGTATAGACGATACCCCCAAGTTCAGGATACCTTCGACGAAGCCGACAGCGTCCTGGGCATCCCTCTGTCCCGGCTGTGTTTCGAGGGACCTGAGCAGGAATTGAACGACACGATCAACACCCAACCCGCGATTCTGACCATGAGCGTGGCTGCCCTCCGGGCTATGTCTAATGCGCGCGAGTTGGGCGAGGTACTGGTCGTCGCGGGTCACAGTCTTGGTGAGTACAGCGCCCTCGTCGCAGCGGGCACGCTGTCCTTCTCCGACGCTGTGGAACTCGTTCGTGAGCGCGGTCGCCTCATGAAAGAAGCCGCCCGACGACATCCTGGCGGCATGGCCGCTGTAATGGGCCTGTCCACGGAAGCCGTGACTAAGGCCTGCCGGGAAGCACAGGAAGAGACCGGCACCATCGTGCAGGTGGCAAACCACAACTCGCCGGGGCAGACAGTGATCTCTGGGGAGCTCACGGGTCTCGAGAGGGCTGTGCAGCTCCTCAAGCAGGAAGGTGCACGGAGGGTGGTTCCCCTTGCCGTCAGCACAGCGGCTCATTGTCCGCTCATGGACTCGGCAGCCAAGGGACTGCGTGAGGCGCTAGGCAGGATAGAGCTCCACGAGGCCAGAATACCGATCATCGCCAACGTCACGGGCAGGCCCCTCGTCCGCGCGGAGGAGATACGCGAGGAGCTCATCAGGCAGGTGGTGTCCCCGGTTCAATGGGTGGCATCCGTACGCTGCATGATCGAGCAGGGCGCAAAGACCTTCGTGGAGATTGGGCCCAAGGACACCCTCACCAAGCTTTTCAAGCGAATCTCTGACGGTGTGGATCGGACTAGCGTTGGCGACACGTCCGGCGTGGAGGCTTGGAGCGAGGGCGCCATCGGTGCGCGCCGCTCAGTGGCCGAATAGCAGGGAGGTAGAGAGGTATGCTGGATCTTACCGGCCGCGTCGCCGTGATAACGGGGAGCTCACGTGGTATCGGACGGGCCATCGCCGTCAAGCTGGCAAGCCTCGGAGCCAAGGTAGTTGTGAACTACAACAGCAGAGAGGATGCGGCCCAAGAGGTGGTGCAGGAGATCGAATCAGAGGGCGGCGACGCGATTGCCATCAAGGCTGACGTGAAGGACGCGGAGCAGGCCAAGGCGCTCATCAGTGCCGCTCAAGACAGCTTTGGCAGCGTCGATATCCTGGTCAACAACGTGGGGATCACCCGGGACACCCTGCTTATGCGTATGAAAGAGGACGACTGGGACATCGTCATGGAGACGAACCTGAAGGGCACCTTCAACTGCACGAAGGTGGCCCAGCGTCCTATGATCAAACAGCGCTACGGTCGGATCATCAACATCACTTCCGTATCGGGCATCGCAGGCCAGGTGGGACAGGCCAACTACTCAGCTTCCAAGGCCGGTATCATCGGCTTCACCAAAGCCGTGGCGCGGGAACTGGGAGCTCGCAACATCACGGTCAACGCTGTTGCCCCTGGCTACGTGCCCACGGACCAGACCTCAGACCTGCCGCAAGAGCTAATCGACTACATACTCGACCTCACCCCGATGAGAAGACCAGGCACGGCAGAGGAGATTGCCAATGCAGTTGCCTTCCTGGCTTCAGAGGAGGCAAGTTACGTCACCGGCCAAGTGCTACAGGTTGATGGTGGCATGATGGCTATCATGCTGTGAGCACAGGTGAGAGCGCATGGAAGAGAAACTAGGAACTGTTACCATCGCACCGCAGGTCCTGCTGACCATCGCCCGGTTGACGACGCTGTCGATCCCCGGGGTCGCATCCATGAGCCATAGCTTGGCAGGGAACGTCGGACGAATCTTTCGCAGACGAACCCTTGGTCACGGGATCAAGATGCGAGTCGAGGACGACGTCGTGTATCTGGACTTGTACATCAACGTCGAGCCCGACGTGAATCTGCTGGAGTTGGGTCGTCAGATCCAGCAGGAAACGGCCCGCGCCATAAGCGACATGCTGGGCATGCATGTGGGCGAGGTCAACGTACACATCGACGATGTCGTTCCTCGACCTCCACAGAACCAGCCAGAGGAGGCAGCCGACCTGTGAAGGCCCGACGCCGCGCCAGGGCATTGGCCCTTCAGACCCTCTTCGAGGTTGACATGGCGGGACATGATCCCAGACGTGTTCTGCAGCAACGTGTCGCGGATAGTGGCGCCGAGGATCATGGAGCCGAATTCGCTCAGCACCTCGTGGAAGGGGTCCTTGACTATCTCTCGGAGATCGATCCCGTTATCAGCGACATTGCCCCCGAGTGGCCCCTCGAGCAGATGTCCCCCATCGACAGGAACATCCTACGGATAGCGATATTTGAGATGACCTTCGACCCAGCCATCCCCACCAAAGTTGCCATCAACGAGGCTGTAGAGTTGGCCAAGCTGTTCGGCAGCGACAGCTCTCGCCGTTTCGTCAACGGCGCTTTGGGCACGCTGGCGAGCAGACAGGTTCCCGAACAGATGCAGAGTGAGATCAAATGAGCTTCCTGGGAGTAGGGCCGGCTGAACTGCTGCTCATCCTCATCGTCGCTCTCGTCGTCTTCGGACCGGAGAGGCTTCCCAAGATGGCCAAAGATCTAGGGAAGGCCATGGGGAAGTGGAAGGGAGCCCTGGACGAGATCCAGACCGTGAGTGACCTGCCTGCAGACAAGCTCCTCGATTTCGTGGCCAAGGAAGAGGAGATGCAGGAATCGGCCCAGAAAGTTGTAGAACGCGCTGCTGACGAGAAGACGGACGCCACGGAGGAGGTCGTCCATGAGGAGAAGGTGGCGGAAGACCCAGAGGTAGAGCACTGATGTCCGACATAGTCTGGCTTTTCCTCCTCAGTCTCTTGGCCCTGATCGTAATCGGTCCCCGCAAACTCCCTGAAGGCATAGAAGTGCTGTGGCTGAGCCTCACGAACCTCAGGAGATCGCAAGACAACCTGGATGCCTTGGACCTGCAAACGGCTCGAGACACGTGGCGCCGCCGGGGGAACCCAATCCACGGAATCGTCCAGTTCCTGTACGGAGTCACTGAGCACCTCGTCGAACTCAGATACCGCATGATCAAGGCTGGGTTGGCGCTCATTTCGGCCACCGCTGTAGGCGTCCTCTTCACGGGCAAAGTGATGGAGCTCCTCGTCCGGCCCGCTGGCTTCAAGCCCATCTTCCTTACTCCCACGGAGTTGTTCTTCACCTACTTCAAGGTAGCGATGATGGTGGGTCTATGTATCGCGCTGCCGTACATCATCTTCCAAGTGCTCGCCTTCATCGCCCCGGCTATGGAGAATCCCAAGGAGAAGAGGACCTTCAGGGCCCTGGTTCTTTTCGGAGCCGTGCCCGGCACGCTTTTCTTCCTTGCCGGCGCGGCCTTCTGCTATGCCGTCATGTTGCCGTTCGCCCTGCAATACCTGCGCAGCTTCGGCGCCGACATAGCAGAGGCGCAATGGACCATCGCCTCGTACATCTCCTTCACGCTCACTTTCATTCTTGGTGTGGGCCTGGTCTTCGAGACCCCACTCGTTATGTTCGTGGCAGCGAAGATCGGACTGATGAGCACCAGCAAGTACCTTTCCTACTGGAGGCATGCGGTCGTGCTCATTGTCGTGGTGGCAGCGGTGGTGACACCCACGCCAGACCCACTCAACTTGGCCCTCGTGGCCATCCCCTTGCTCCTGCTCTATGGGCTTGGCATAGTCTTGTCAAGGTTCGCATGAACCCACTACCGGCGTGTTGGTGCAGGAGTTCGGACACGATGATCATTCCATCTCGGAGGAAACGGTAGAATGCCCAAAGACCGAGTCGTCATCATGGGGGCCGCAGGGCGCGACTTCCACAACTACAACGTGTACTTCCGAGGCAACCCCTCGTACGAGGTAGTTGCCTTCACGGCAACGCAGATTCCCTACATCGAAGATAGGACCTATCCACCAGAACTGGCTGGTGTGGACTATCCGGAAGGCATCCCCATCCATCCCGAGAGAGAACTCAAAAGGCTGATCGAGGAACTGCGCGTAGACCAGGTCGTGTTCGCCTACAGTGACGTCTCCTACAACTACGTCATGCACAAGGCATCAGAGGTCTTGGCGGCGGGCTGCGACTTCAGACTGCTCGGTCCCGACGCGACGATGATTAAATCCTCACTTCCCGTGATCAGCGTATGCGCTGTCCGCACCGGCTCAGGAAAAAGCCAGACCTCCCGGCGAATAGCGGACATCTTGCGAGACCTAGGCAAGAGAGTGGTGACCGTGCGTCACCCTATGCCTTACGGAACGCTGGCCGATCAGATCTGCCAGCGTTTCTCTTCCTACGACGATCTGGACCGGTACCAGACGACCATCGAAGAGAGAGAGGAATACGAGCCTCACATAGACAGAGGCGGTGTCGTATTCGCAGGTGTCGACTACGAAGTGATCCTCCGTGAAGCGGAGAAGGAAGCGGATATCATTCTGTGGGATGGCGGGAACAACGACCTGCCTTTCTACAAGCCCGATCTGCACGTCGTGATCGTGGATCCCCTGCGTCCAGGCCACGAGCTTAGCTATTTCCCAGGCGAGGCCAATGTACGGATGGCCGACGTGGTGCTGATCAACAAGATCAACACAGCAGACTTCGAGGGGGTCAACACCGTCCGCACCAACATCAGGGCCATCAACCCCAGCGCCGTCATCGTCGAAGCCGCCTCCCCCATCTTTGTAGAGGATCCCACTGGTATCCAGGGTAAGCGAGTGCTGGTTGTGGAAGACGGCCCCACACTTACGCACGGCGGCATGAGCTATGGAGCCGGCACCGTGGCAGCACGCAGGCTGGGCGCGGCTGAGATCGTAGACCCTCGCCCCTACGCGGTCGGCTCCATCAAGGAGACCTTCGACAAGTATCCGTCCACAGGACCAGTGCTACCGGCCATGGGCTACGGTCCACAGCAGATCAGGGAGCTGGAAGAAACCATCAACGCCACTCCATGCGAACTGGTCGTCGTGGCCACCCCCATAGACCTACGCAGAGTGGCCAAGATCAACAAGCCCTGTGACCGCGTGCGGTACGAGCTACAGGAGATCGGACAACCGACCCTTGCGGACCTATTGCAGGACAGGTTCGCATAACCATCCACTTCACGGCTGGCGATTGGCCAGCCGTTTTCTTGTCGGCCCTTTTCTTGCCGCGCGGCGCGGCACGAGAGAGGATCCGCGCCCGGTCAGAGGAGCTGGCCAGTTCGATGGTTCGGCACCGAACCTAAGACGGAACTGAGGAGGATCGTCACATGCGAACAGTTGCCATCGTCGGTGTTGGGTACTCTGGCTTCAGATCCATCACGCCGGATCTATCATACAAGGAGTTGATGTATGAGGCGGCGGCGAAAGCCTACCAAGACGCCGGTGTGGACCCCCAGCGGGACATCGAGAGCTTCGTCAGCGTGGCAGAGGACTTCAATGAGGGGACGAGCATTTTCGATGAGTACGTCCCAGACCAGATCGGGGGAGCCCTGAAACCGGTGCACACCATTTGTGGTGACGGCATCCACGGCCTCATCGCGGCTCACATGCAAGTGCTCACGGGGGCCATGGACATCGTCATGGTCGAGGCGCACAGCAAGGCCTCCAATGTCCTCACCTTGACCGACGTGATCGCCTACGCGATGGAGCCCATCTACAACCGGCCCCTGGGAGCCAATCCTCTCTTCATCGGCGGCATGGAGATGAACCGCTACCTGCACAGCACGGGGACCTCCGAAGCGCAATGCGCACAGGTGGTCGTCAAGAACAGAGG
>CAZOBP010000054.1:0-15592 GCA_964577995.1 uncultured Anaerolineales bacterium | reverse complement strand
CGGCATCTTGCCAGATTCGGCCTCGTCGCGTATAATCCAAGCAAGACCTGTACAGCGAGGTAGACGAGTGGTTTTCTCGGGGGCTTCACTTGCACAGTCTCCGGCCGCCTTGGTGCGGAGCATCCGCCAGTACCTCTATTCCAGCGGATTGTAGCGCGCCTGCGGTTCTGCGCCGCGTCGCTACGATCCGCCTACCACTAGACCCACGAATCACGTGGGTCTAAGCGTTTATCCAGCCCGAGTTGCCGACGAAGCGCCCATGGGAGCACTGTGAGGAGAGAGAGATGAAACCCGTAGACGAGCAGATGCCGATCTTGATGCAAGGGGTCGAGTACGGCGATCCCAAGATGCAGGAGACCATGGAAGCGGAGCTGCGGGAGCGGCTCGCAGAAGGAAGACCCCTGCGCGTCTACTGCGGCTACGACCCCACGTCCGCTGACCTGACCCTGGGCCATACCATCACCATGCGCAAGCTCCGGCAGTTCCAGGATCTGGGCCACGACGCTATCTTCCTCATCGGCGACTTCACCGGGTTGGTTGGCGACCCCAGCGATAAGGAGGGCGCCCGCCGCCAGCAGACGTCCGAGGAGCTCGCTGAGAAGGCCCAAACGTACGTCGACCAGGCCTTCAAGATACTGGACCCGGAAAAGGCCATCATCCGTCGTAACTCCGAGTGGCTCAGCAAGCTGACCTTCGTGGACCTGATTGACATGGCCTCCCACTTTACCGTGCAACAGTTCCTGGCGCGGGAGAACTTCGCCCGCCGCCATGCCTCAGGAGATCCGATCTGGCTGCACGAGTTCCTGTACGCCCTGATGCAAGGGCGCGATGCAGTGGCCATGGAGACAGACGTGCAGTTGGGGGGCACCGAGCAACTGTTCAATCTACTGGTGGGTCGCAAGCTCCAAGAGGTCTTCGGGCAGAAGCCACAGATCTGTCTCACCTTCCCCATACTGGTGGGCACCGACGGGTATCTCCGCATGTCCAAGACTACCGGCAACTACATCGGCATCGATGAGCCTCCGGAAGAGATGTACGGCAAGGTGATGAGTCTTCCGGACCACGTCATGCTGGACTACTTCATGCTGGTCACCCGCTATACCCCAGACCAGATCGCGCCCATCAAGAAGGGACTGGCTGATGGGTCTCTACACCCCCGCGATGCGAAGATGGAACTAGCACGGGAGATCGTGTCCATCTTCCACGGCGACGAGGCAGCCCAGACAGCGGAGGAGCATTTCCGCACCGTCTTTCAGGATCGTGACCTGCCTCCCGACATGCCCACCCACGAGGTCGAGGGTCCCACCAACATCGTCGATGTGCTGGCCGCCAGCGGTCTCACCAGCAGCAAGGGCGAAGCCAGGCGGCTCATCCAGCAAGGAGGAGTCCGCCTCGACGGAGAGAAGATCCAGAGCATCGATGATACCGTGACCATCGTAGATGAAGCGGTGCTCCAGGTGGGTAGGCGGAAGTTCGTGAGGCTCGTGGCCTCAACTGATGGGGAGAGCAGTTGAAGCAGGCCAACCAGCTCATCCACGAGACCAGTCCCTATCTTCTTCAGCACGCTCACAACCCCGTGGACTGGTATCCTTGGGGAGATCAGGCGTTCCAGAGGGCCAAGGCCGAGGACAAGCCGGTCCTGCTCAGCGTAGGCTACTCCTCTTGCCACTGGTGCCACGTCATGGCCCACGAGTCCTTCGAGGACGCCTCCACAGCCCAGTTGATGAACGAGCACTTCGTCAACATCAAGGTGGACCGAGAGGAGAGGCCCGACGTAGACACCATCTACATGCGCGCTGTGGTGGGCATGACCGGCAGGGGTGGCTGGCCCCTGACCGTGTTCCTCACCCCCGAGGGCCAGCCCTTCTTCGGTGGCACCTATTTTCCCCCCGAAAGTCGTCATGGACTGCCTGCCTTTCGACAGGTTCTGCTGTCTGTGTCCCGCTCATATCGCGAGCGCAAAGGGCAGATCAGACGCTCGGCCCAGGACGTTGTGACGCACATCGTGACCCAAGACCTGTCGCCCAGTCCCCCGGACCTTGAGCTCAGCCCCTTGATCCTCGATCAAGCCGTGCGGAAGCTCAGCCAGCAGTACGATGCCACCAACGGGGGCTTTGGCGCGGCACCGAAGTTTCCCCTGTCTATGGTTCTGGAGTTCCTGCTCCGCGAGTTTCACCGCAGCGGCAACACCCTGGCCCTACGTATGGTCGAACGAAGCCTCGAGAAGATGGCCCGTGGGGGGATCTACGACCAGCTTGGCGGAGGCTTCCATCGCTACTCGGTGGACGAGAGGTGGCTGGTGCCTCACTTCGAGAAGATGCTCTACGACAACGCCCAACTGGCCCGCATCTACCTCCACGCGTGGCAAGTAACCGGCAACGGGTTCTTTCGGACCATCACCGAGGAAATCCTCGACTACGTTGTGAGGGAAATGCTCGAGCCAGACGGTGGGTTCTATTCCACGCAGGACGCCGACAGCGAAGGAGAGGAGGGGAAGTTCTTCGTCTGGACACCTGACGAGATCAAGGCCGCCCTGGGCAGAGAAGACGGAGAGCTCGTCAACCAGTACTTCGCCGTGACCGAGAGAGGCAACCTCGAGGGTAGGAACGTGCTCAGCGTCCCCCGAGATCCCGACGTCGCAGCGCACCTGGCGGGCGTACCCACGGAGCGGCTCGAAGAGACCATCGCCCGAGGCCGTCAGAGATTGCTTGCCGTCAGGCAGGAGCGGGTCCCTCCCGCCCGAGACGACAAGATTATCGTCTCCTGGAATGGCTTGATGCTAGCTAGCTTTGCGGAGGCCGGTCGCGTTCTGGAAAACGAGCGGTACCGAAGCATCGCCACCCGCAACGCCCAGTTCATCCTGCAAGAACTCCGCAACGATGGACACCTGCGTCGAACCTACACCGCCGGTCAGGCGAGGATCAACGGCTACCTCGAGGACTGTGCCTGCCTCAGTGACGGCCTGCTCACGCTCTACGAGGCAACATTTGACGAGCGATGGTTCCTGGAGGCCAAGTCTCTAGCTGACGAGATGATCTCTCGTTTCAAGGATCCGCTGGGCGCTGGCTTCTATGACACCGACGGTCAAGAGGCCCTTCTCACCAGACCGCGCAGTTGGGAAGACGGCGCCCTCCCTTCCGGGAACTCCATGGCGGCAGATGTCCTCCTCCGCCTGGCAGCCCTGACCGGCGACTCCGAGTACGAGAAGCTGGCAGAGGGCATACTGGCCGTGATGAGTACCACTGTGGCCCAGCACCCTCTGGCCTTTGGCCACCTGCTCGCCGTGCTGAACTTCTATCTGTCGCCGACCGAAGAGATAGCCATTGTGGGGGATCCGTCCGGCGATGACACACGCCAACTGCTCAGGGTGATCTATAGCACCTACCGGCCCAGCAAGGTCGTCGCCGTGGGGTTGCCCGCCGACGCGGGGGCCGCAACCGTACCCCTACTCGCGGGACGAGGCCAATTGGGGCAGCGTCCCAGCGCCTACGTCTGCCGGCGATTCGCCTGCCAGCAGCCTGTCAATACGCCTCGGGACCTGGCTGCACAGTTGCGCACGGAGTGGCAGGAATAGCGTTTCTCCTGCCGCGTGAACGGGGCGCCTTTTGTCTTTCACTGAGGAGGACATAATCGATAGACCGGAGTTGCTCAAGAGATACGACGCAGGGGAGCGAGATTTCAGGACCGCCGATCTAGCTGGGTCCAAGCTCTCCGAAGTGAGGCTCAGTGGTGCCAACCTGAGCAGGGCCAATCTCAGCGAAGGGGACCTGTTCGGGGCCAACTTGTTCGGGGCCAACCTCAGCAGAGCCAACCTCAGCAAGGCCAACCTGCTAATGGCCAATCTGTACCGCGCGAACCTGAGCAGGGCCGATTTGCGGGGAGCCAATCTGAGCAGGGCCAACCTCTTCGAGGCCATCCTGAGCGGCGCCAATCTCAGTGGGGCCAACCTGGGCTGGGCACAGCTCAACGCCTCACTGGTGGTGGCTACTATGTCCGATGCCAACCTGGAGGCCTGCAACCTTCGCGGCGCGAAACTCGAAGGTGCGGAGCTGACCGGGGCCAAGCTGGAGGGCGCCGATCTGCGCGGTGCTGATCTCCGCGGAGCAGACCTCAGAGGCGCCGACCTGCGGGGGGCCATTCTGTCAGGAGCCAACCTGTTGGAAGTCGATCTCGCAGGCGCCGGTTTGCGGGGAGCCTATCTGGAGGGCGCAGACCTCACCCGCGCGGACCTGAGTGAGGCCGACCTTAGCTGGACTAATCTCAACAGTGCGAAACTGGATGGTGCGGCCCTCGACGGGGTGGACCTGACGTCCACGCAGTACGATGAGGCCACCATGTGGCCTGAGGACTTCAGCGTCCCCGACGGTCTGCGCTACGTCTCTCAGGGTTCCAGCTCCCGCCAGACAGAAGGGCCAGGCCCTGCTGTCCAGAGCGACCCAGAGAGCTAGCATCAGCAACCCTATCGGAGCTAGCTTACCACGTAGGGAGCACCCATGACAAGGCGCCTGAGCATCTTCATCAGCGCCGGGCCTGCCCTGGAAATCGAGAGAGAGGTCGTGGGCAAGTCGATTGCTAGCCTGCCTTTGTCCGTGGGGTGGATCATGAAGCACACACCTCGGCCCGGCGAAGTCCCGGATCCCTCGATGGAGGCCGTCGCTACCTGCGACTTCTACGCTCTGCTGCTGGGCGCGGACATCACGGCCCCTGTGGGAGCGGAGCTTGAGGTGGCGCGCCGAGCAGGGAAAAGGATCGTTGCCTTCCTCAGCGAGGTGCCCCGTACACCGGCGGCTTACGTGTTCATCAGACGTCTGCCAGAGGAGTGGCTGCGCTTCAGTGGAGAGAGAGAACTAAGGCGGCTCTTCCAGAAGACTCTGGCCGACCAGATACTGGAGCGGCCGGAGAGCTACGGTATGAGCCTCGTCGATTGGGAGGCCCTGTCGGCCCTGTCCAGCGAACTGGCGGACGAGGCCTCGCAGCGTGAGGAAGGGGACATCACGCCCCGCCACGGGGGAGCGGGCAGCGATGCGGTGATCGTGGCACCAGGGCGCGACCTGCCCTCAGGGGGAGTGCTGATCGGCAGAGGGCAGCATCCTTCGTGATGGGAACCCGGCAGTCCCGTCCTCTCCGCAGGTCTCCCCGGGTATGTCCACAGAGAGAAGGCTATGTTTCTAGCCCATCTATCCCTCACTAACTTCCGAAACTGCTTGCGCTCGGAGATGGACTTCTCCACCTCCATCACCGTCGTACGGGGCGCCAACGCCCAGGGGAAGACCAACCTGCTGGAGGCCATCTACTACCTGGCCACCGCCGGCTCGCCCCGGGCACGCACAGACCGCGAGTTGATCAACTGGCTGGCCAATGATGAACCCCCGCCCTTCGCTCGTCTCGAGGGTAGGATAGAGGGCAGCGACGATCTGCGAGAGCTGAGCGTCGTGCTCCTCTTGCCAGACGACAGACTACAGAAGGAGATCAGGGTCAATGGCGTCAAACGCCGTGTCGTGGATCTGATAGGCCAGCTCAAGGTGGTGCTCTTCATGCCTGAGGACATCGATCTCATCGCGGGCTCCCCCGATGCCAGGCGCCGCTACCTCGACAGTGCCCTCTCTCAGATAGACCGCGGCTACAGCCGCTCGCTTCACGAGTACAACCGGGTCCTCGCCCGGCGCAACAGCCTCCTGCGTAGGTTGCGCGATTCTCCGGGGGACCCCCGTCAACTGGAGTTCTGGGACCAGCGTCTGACGGAGCATGGGAGCCGACTGTTGGCTGGACGTCTGGCCGCTGTAACTGAACTGAACGAGCTAGTCCAGGATATCCACTCTAGCCTCACCGGCGGCCAGGAGAGGCTACATCTTCTGTATCGATCCAGCCTTCCCCTCGATGGAGAAGACTGGCCCCTGTCCTACCGCCAACTCTCCCTGGGCATGGCACCGGGCAGGGACACGCCTGATAGTGTCACCCTCAAGGCCGCCTTCGACGAGCAACTGCTAGTCCGCAGAGAGGAGGAGCTCGAGCGTGGTATGAGCCTTTTCGGTCCTCATCGAGACGACCTCCGCTTCCTCGTGGGTGGAGTGGACATGTGCACCTTTGGGTCGCGTGGTCAACAACGCACCATCGCCATCTCCATCAAGCTGGCCGAGATGCAACTGATCCGCTCTCGGTCGGGCGTGGAACCCATCCTGCTTTTGGACGACGTGATGTCCGAGCTAGACGAAAAGCGCCGCCAGTATCTGATGGAGGCCATTCACGGCGACCAGCAGGCCATCATCACCGCCACCGACTTGACGAGTTTCACAACCCCCTTCCTGGAACGGGCAGAGGTGTGGAGCATCCGAGAGGGTACGATAGGAAGACTCGATTCCTAGGTGGCCGCTACTACTCCTCCCCAAGGGGCCGCTTGGCGGGGATGCCTGGTCGACGGGGATACCTGTCCGGTGTGGGGGCCACTTTGGCCACCACCACCAGATGTCGAGGAGCGTCCAGCCCAGGCACATCCACCGCACGGATCTCCGCCAACTCTCCTCCCAGGAGCGTTATTGCGCCACGTGCCGCTTCCACCTCGTCCTCAAGCTCGCTCCCCTTCTGCGCCACGAACACACCCCCCACCCTGACCAGGGGCAAGGCGTACTCCACCAGCACGGGCAGCGCGGCAACGGCGCGGGCCAGGGCGGCATCGAAACTCTCCCGCAGTCCGGGCTCTCGGCCTACCTCTTCAGCACGTCCCCTGACCACGTCCACCCCCGACAGGCCCAGTTCTGCCACTATGTGCTTCAAGAAAGCAGCCTTCTTGCCCGTCGACTCCAGCACTGTCAGCCGCATCCGGGGGAGGGCTATCTTGAGGGGTAGGCCGGGGAACCCGGCCCCAGCCCCGATGTCTATACATCTCCATCCAGGGGGAAGGCCCGTGAGAGCCTGGAAACAGGAGAGTGAATCGAGGAAATGCTTGACCAGCACTTCTTCGTAGTCGGTGATAGCCGTGAGGTTGACTCTCTCGTTCCAGGCCACTAGCTGCCGATAGTAGAGCTCGAAGGCCTGCACTTGTTCGGCAGTCAATTCGAGCCCCCACGCACGCGCCCCCGCTACGAGTTGCTCCATTCGCCTTCCTTCGTTGCGATTCTATCACGCGGGCAGGAACTCCGCCAAGCTCTATACACCTCTCTTTGCCCTTCCATGGCACGTATGATAACATGATCTGGGATGACTGAACCGCAAAGCCAAGAACCTGACGTTGACGTCAAGCTGGTCAAGGAGTGGGTGCGCCAGGCAGGAGAGATCGCCCTCGGCTACTTCAATCGCGTCGAGGGCACCCTCAAGCAAGACCGGACCCTGGTCAGCGACGCCGATCTGGAGATAGAGGATCTCCTCACTACACGCATCCGGGCAGCATTTCCAGACCACGGACTCATCGGGGAAGAAGGCACCAATGACATCCGCGGCGAGTGTGTCTGGGCCATAGATCCCCTCGACGGGACGCGGGCCTTCTTGAGCGGCCTTCCTGTATGGGGCATCTCCGTCGGGCTGCTCTGGCGGGGCCGACCATGGCTAGGGGTCTTCTACCTCCCGTTGCTCAACGAATGGTATCACACTGCCAGCCCCATCACCGGGGCCTTCTGGAACGAACAGTCTATCTCCTGCCCCGCGATAGATGGCTGGGATGAGAACAGCCTCCTCTGCATCCCCGGAGACGTGCACCTTCGGTATACCATAAGCTTCCCCGGAACGATCCGAGCGATGGGGAGCGCGGCGGCCCATCTGTGCTACGTGGCCCGGGGCAACGCGATGGCCGTGTTCCTCGACCGTCCCGCGCTCTGGGACGTAGCAGCAGGTGCGGCCATCCTGAGCGCCGCCGGAGGCACCCTGCGCTACCTGGAAGGTGAGCAGCTACCCTTGGAGCATCTTCTCGGTGAGGGCACGTGGCTGAGGCCCTTGCTGGGGGCCCATCCCTCCATCATAGACCGGTTGCGCTCCCACATCCAGTTGATCGACACCTCATAGCGCGACGTCCCACCCGGACGGCAAGCTCGCATCCTCCCGGCAACCTGCGAAGGCGCGTCGCCGGGGGCATGAACCTCTGCCACCGACCCCCGAGACCGGTCGCTCGTCGAACAATGGCGGTCGTCTTGCCAATCTAGCCCACTCTGAGGTAGTCGCCGTTGCCCTCTTTCCTCCTCCCCAGGTATAATCCCTTGCCGTGTACGAGGTGTAGCGAAGGAGAGCACCTGCCTGTCGAGACCGATCCTGCAGGAAGATAAGGGAGGCATTGATGATCGGCGCTTTTTTTGACGTCGTGGGCACGATATATTCTAGTGCGTTCTGGAGGGACATCAGAGACCATCACCGAGAGCAGAAGCGGAACCGTTTCTGGACCTGGGCCTACCTGATCTCGCACATGGCGGGCTGGCCCCTGAACCTGGCGGGGCTGCTCAGCGACAGACGGTGGTACGAGTCCTGGGCCAGGGACATGGCCTGGCTGTTTCGGGGCCTCACCATCGACGAAGGGCAAGAGCTGTTCCAGTGGGTGGTCGAGCAACGGGTGAAGCCGAACCTGCGCGCCGACGTCATGGAGGTCCTACGAGACCACCAGGCCCAGGGTCACGTGGTGGCCCTGGTCTCGGGAAGCCCCCAGCAACTGCTCGATACCACGGCGTCCAGTCTAGGCATTGAGCACGCCCTGGGCACCGCCCTCGAGGTCAGGGACGGCAGATACACCGGCAGCATGACGGGTCCGCTCAGCATGAACGAGGGTAAGGTGGCGGTTGTCGAGGAATGGGCAAAGCAAAGGAATCTGGACCTCGATTGGAGTAACAGCTTCGCCTACGGGGATGGCTGTGGAGATATCTACCTCCTGGAGAAGGTGGGGCACCCCACGGCGGTGTATCCCGACGAAGTGCTGAAGGCGGTAGCAGAAGAGAGGGGCTGGCAGATCTTGGGCGAGCGAGAGCCGCGCAAGTAGAGCGCGACGACGGCAAGAGGAAGTCTAGAGAGGCCCCAGGTGCGCTTCGCACCGCTCGGGGCCCTTCTTGTTTCCAACCACCAGACTGCCACCTCACCAATGCCCTCAGTTTGAAGCCTTGACACGAGGCCAACTCGCAAGATATAATCCGTTTTGCCAGCATCGAGCAACAGATTCCTCGTGGACGGGCGCTGGCTGCCTTGCGCGTCTTCTAGCGGGAGTCATGGGAGGTTGCTTCAATGGAAGCCCTGGAGAGAGTCCTGATCATCGAAGACAACGAAGACATCGTCGCATTCCTCACCGACAACATTCTCCACCCGAATGGTTACCGAACCCTGGTCTCCTACGATGGCCAGGACGGCCTCCAGCACGCGTTGGAAGACGCACCTGATCTCATCCTTCTCGACCTGAACCTTCCCCGCATGACCGGCATGGAGATTCTCAAGGTCTTGCACAAGAGGGGCTCCGCCATACCCGTGATTCTCATGACCTTCTACGGCTCCGAGGAAATCGCTGTCGAGGCCTTCCGTCTGGGCGTCAAGAACTACATTGTGAAGCCCTTCAAGGCTCACGAGGTGCTAGAAGCCGTTGAGGGTGCTTTGGGCGAAGGCCGGCTGCGGCGCGAGAAGGACCTGCTGACGGAAGAACTCATGCGCGCCAACAAGCAGTTGGAGCACCGGGTCCGTGAGTTGACCATGCTCTACGACATCACGCAGTCGATGACCAAGCTGATGGACCTGGAGACCCTTCTATCCCGCCTCGTCGAGGCATCGGTGTTCTTGAGTAAGGCAGACGAAGGCATCCTCTTCTTGATGGACGAGGAAACCGGCGAACTGTATTTGAGGGCCGCCAAAGGTGTAGGGGAGAAATACGCGCACGGCCTCAGGTTACGAGTCGACGACAGCTTGATCGGTGAGGTCGTCCAGACCGAGAAACCACTGCGCGTTTCCACTCCAGAGGATCGCCTGGAGTTGAAGGTGAAGACAGGCTACCTGGTCAACTCGCTCCTCTATGTGCCCCTCAAACTTCGGGACGAGATCAAGGGAGTGCTAGGAGTATCTAACCGCGTCAGCGATCGGGCCTTCACCGCCGCCGACGAGCACCGGCTGAACATCCTGGCGGATCACGCAGTCATCGCCCTGGAGAACGCACGGCTGTATGAAGGTGAGCAGCGCCGGGCCTTTCAGTTGGCCATGACCAGTCACCTGAGCCAGAGAATCACCTCTATTCTTGACGTGGACGGCCTGCTGCTCGAGGTGGCCGAGCTTCTGAAACAGAACCTGGGCTACTACTACGCGCAGATACTGCTTAGGGATGACCCTGAACACCTACGGGTGCGGGAAGGCAGCGGAGAAGCAGGGCACAGCATCAAGGACACCCTCCCGCGCGTCCCCATAGACGATCAGACCATCGTGGGCTGGGTGGCCAACCATAACCAGTCCTTGTGCGCCAACGAGGTAGGACAAGAGCCCCGCTATCGCCCACACGAGCTGCTGCCCGACACGAGAGCTGAGCTTGGCGTGCCTCTGAGGGTGGCCGGCGAGGTGATCGGCGTGCTGGACATCCACAGCGATCAGAAGGATGCCTTCGATCAAGATGACCAGACCATGCTCCAGATCCTGGGAGACCAGGTAGCTGTAGCTATCCAGAACGCCATCTCGTATGAGCGCGCACGTACGCAGGCGCAGGAACTCAGCACCCTCACCCAGACCTGCGCAGGCATCGGCTTAGCCACCAGCACGGACGAGATAATCACGAGGACCATGGAGGCCATCACGGGGCTGCTCCACGTCGAAGCTGGTTCACTGCTCCTGGTCGACGAGCTTGCGGGAGAGTTGGAGTTCAAGAAAACCCTGCACGGACGGACGGAGAAACTGAGTCCCTTACGTCTCAAGTTGGGTCAGGGCATAGCCGGCTGGGTGGCCGAACGTGGCGAGCCTCTGATGGTGGACGATGTGCGGGAGGATCCGCGGCACGACGCCAAGATGGCTGAGGCGATCGGCTTCGAGGCCCGATCCATCCTCTGTGTCCCGCTCAAGGTACAGAACAGGACTATTGGGGTCATCGAGGTCATCAATAAGCTGGGCAGGGGCGGCGACACGCGCTTCGGCGAGCGCGACCTACAGGTCCTGACCGCCATCGCCCCTTCCATGGCTGCAGGTCTGGAGACCGCCAGACTCCTCGAGACCACTCCAGCGATGAGCGGCGCCCCCTTGAGGAAGATCCTTGCTTCGGTAGCTCGAAGCGCCTCCGATCCCCTGAGAACCTTCGCCAAGGAAGCCTATGCCCTGAAGGCGGGAGCGCGGCGAGGGATCATCTCCTGCTCCGACGATTCTCTGGCCCACATGCTCGATTCCATGGAGCTCAGCATCGAGCAGATGGCCTCGTTGACCGAGACCCTCAAGAAGCTCTCCTCTGCCGAGAGCACGACCGAGGACTGGGCGATAATGGAACAAAGGCTTGGGGAGCTCGACGACAGGTACACTTCCTAGGCCAGGCCCTCCGCCGCTGCCGAGGAGTCGAGCCACGACAGCCAGGAGGCAGGCTAGGGTGCGCTTGGAGTGCTCTCCACCCAGCAGTGAGGCATCGGTGCCATGCACGACGCGATTACCGACGTACCAGGCATCAAGGTAGGCCACCACACTGACCTCGACGCTGCCACGGGCTGTACGGTCGTCCTGTGCGAGGATGGCGCAACCGGTGGAGTAGAGGTCCGTGGCGCCGCTCCTGGCACCCGAGAGACGGATCTCCTCCGTCCCCTGCACCTCGTGCAAGTCATCCATGCCGTGCTGCTAGGTGGAGGGAGTGCCTTTGGGCTGGATGCCGCTGCCGGAGTGATGAGGTATCTGGAGGAGAGGGGCTGCGGCTTCGACACAGGCGTAGCTAGAGTACCTATCGTCCCGGGTGCCGTTCTCTTCGATCTGGCTATCGGCAACGCCAAGGTCAGGCCGGACGCAGAGGCAGGGTATGCGGCCTGTCTGAACGCCACCACTGGCCTGGTGGAACAGGGGAACGTGGGAGCGGGTACCGGGGCCACTGTGGGCAAACTCTTCGGCCTGAATCACGCCATGAAGGGAGGCCTGGGCACGGCCAGTCAGCAGATGGGCCAAGGTGTCATCGTCGGAGCCATCGTGGCCGTCAATTGCCTGGGCGACGTGATCGACTGGCGCACAGGCCGGATACTCGCGGGGGCCCGAAAACCGGAGGGAGGCTTCCTCAACTCGAGCGAGGCTGTCAAGGGCAGCCTAGCCGAAACGTCCCTGGGGTTCACCAATACCACCATCGGCGTGGTTGCCACCAACGCCCGCCTGACCAAAGAAGAGGTCAACGAGTTCGCGCAACTGGCGGGCAACGGCTACCCATACGCCATTCGCCCCGCCAGTATGCTCGACGGCGATGCCCTGTTCGCCCTATCCACCGGAGATGCGAGGGGTGATGTCACCGCTGTCGGCGCCTGCGGGGCAGAGGTTGTGGCGGAAGCCATAGCGCGGGCGGTCAAGGAGGCTCGACCTCTGTGCGGTGTTTCCACCTACAGAGACTTGCACCACGACATACAGAACTCTTGACACGAGAGGCCAAGAGAGACTATAATCTGTTCCCCTGCCCTGCGATGCTGTCGCGGGTGACGGCATGCGTGAGAAGCCACGCCGCAGCTGCTCTGAACCAGACCCAAGGAGTTCGCTGACATGGAAACGGTGGAAACTAGAGAGAGAATCCTCTTGATAGAGGACAGCCAGGATGTCGTTGAGTACCTCAGGGACACCATCCTCAGGCCTAGCGGCTATGAGCCAGTGATCGCCAACACGGGCCAGGAAGGTCTGCATCTGGCCGTGGAGGAGCAGCCGGACCTCATCCTTCTGGACCTGAATCTAGCCCACATGACCGGCATGGAGGTTCTCCGGGGTTTGCGGGACACCGTGCCCACCGTACCCGTCACCCTGCTGATCTTTGCCGGTTCGGAGCAGATTGCCGTCGAGGCCCTGCGACTCGGCGTGAGGAACTATGTGGTCAAGCCGTTGAAATCTCAGGAGGTCCTCAAGGCGATAGAGGACGGACTTCGTGAGACGAGGCTGCGAAGAGAGAAGGAACTGCTGACCGAAGAGTTGATGCGGGCCAACAGACAGATGGAGCGACGGGTCCGCGAACTGACTATGCTCTACGGCATAACCCAGGCCATGACCAACCTGCTGGACCTGGAGACGCTCCTTTCGAGAGTGGTCGAGACGGCCGTGTTCCTCACCAACGCTGACGAAGGGATGCTTTTCCTGATCGACGAGGAGACCGGCGAGCTCTATCTGCGAGTTGCCAAAGGGGTCGGAGACAAGCGGGCCTCCATAGTTCTTCTCCCTGCTCGCGACAGCCTCATCGGCCAGGTGATCAAGACGGGCGAGCCGCTTCGCATCGCCAGCTCTGACCCCCGCCTGGACCTGACGGTCAAGACTGGATACATGGTCAATTCGCTGCTCTACGTGCCCTTGAAGCTCAAGGCAGAGTCGAAGGGCGTTCTGGCCGTGTCCAATCGCGTCAGTGACAGGGCCTTCTCGCGCACCGACCAAAGTCGTCTCGATCTCCTGGCCGATCACACCGTGATAGCCCTGGAGAACGCCCGGCTCCAAGAGGGCACGAAGGGCCCGGTCTCTCACGAAGCTGAAGACACGGTTGGCGAACTGGCGCGATACGCCTATCAATCACTGAAGTCCTTCGCTGCGGACACCTACGCCCTCAAGGCCAGCGTGGAAAGGGGTCTGGTCTCCGCCGGCGACAATACCCTGACCCGTCTGCTCGACTCCATGGAGCGCGGAATCGAGCAGATGGCGTCGGTCACGGAGATCCTGAACCGCCTGTCCTCCCCAGGCAGCACCGACGAGGATCGCGAGGAATTGCAGCAGAGATTCCAGAAGATAAAGGGGCAATACGTCTCCTAGCGGCGGTGCCAGAGGAAACTGGAGAATGGCTGACCTCAGCGATTCGAGCGTCCTGGGGATCGACATCGGCAATACGAACATCGTGCTGGGCGTCTACAGGGGCGAGGAACTGATCGCCTACTGGAGAATGTCTACCTCCCCCCATAGAATGGCCGATGAGCTGGCGGTCTTAATCAACGCGTTCTTCGCCCACGATGGACTCTCCTTCTCCGAAATAGGCGACGGGATCATATCCTGTGTCGTGCCCCCGCTATTGCCAGTGTTCGAGGAGTTCTGCGATCGCTACATGGGCTTCGAGCCACTGGTGGTGGAGCCGGGCACCAAGACCAGCATGCGCATACTATACGACAATCCCCAGGAAGTGGGCGCAGACCGCATTGTGAACGCCGTGGCCGCCAAGCGGCTATATGGCACACCACTCATCGTCATCGACTTCGGGACAGCCACCACCTTCGATGTCATCTCCAAGGAAGGCGACTATCTGGGAGGCGCCATCGCGCCGGGCGTCACCGTCGCCGCGGAAGCTCTCGTACAGCGCACGGCCAAGCTGCCCCGTGTGGAGTTGATTGTGCCCACCCGCGCTATCGGCAGCAACACCATCAGTAGCATGCAGTCGGGCATCATGTACGGATACGTAGGCTTGGTGGAAGGCATGGTCGCTCGTCTGAGGGAGGAGCTGGGCAGCGAGGCGCGCGTGATCGCCACAGGTGGACTGGCGGAGCACATAGCCTGCCAGACCGCTGTTATCGAGGCCGTAGACCAGAACCTCACGCTGGAGGGACTCAAGCTGCTCTACAAGCTGAACCGCTCATAGTGTCTGGTCCTTCCCCAGGCCACGTTCGCCCCCGTGCGGCACCCACACCCGGCTCGTTCTCGTACCCGTTAGTAGTGAGGTCCTCAGCCCTTTCGCTCCGCACTGTCGTTCGTACAGCGACCACCACTGCGGCCCAACTAGGACGCCCACGCAGGGGCACGCCATCCCGCTACTGTTCAACCAAGGGGACGACCCGGGGTTGTTCCACCCTCGCTCAGTCAGACTACCTGACTTCTGCCAGGACGTAGCCCACGATCGCGTTATCGATGACCCGAGGGGATTGAAACGCGAAGGCCGCGAATGCGGGGGCGAAGAACACGAATGGGCCCTAGCGGCATGGAGTGGCCCGGGACCACCACGTGCTGTTCTCAGGTGGCCTGATCCCCTGGTGTATTGACAAGTCGTCTGAACTCCGCCTTCTCGCTCGCGAAGTTGACCAGCAACCCTACGCGGAAGCCAGAGGCTTTCAAGTAGGACAGGGTCTGCACGTAGTCCTCGGGATCGAACTCGCTCTTGGCCTTGATCTCCACCAGACAGTCCTCAACCACGAAATCCACGCGGCGAGTGTCGATCTCCCTGTCCTTGTAGTAGATGGGTATGTCCTCTTCCCTGACGAAGTCCAGCCCGCTCGCCTCCAGCTCTAGCGCCAGCGCCCGCTGGTAGGTGATCTCACGGAATCCCGGCCCCAGCGTCCTGTGCACCTCGATACAGGCCCCGATGATGGCGCCAGTGGCGTCGTCGAAGTCGTAGCCCCTGCGGGAGTACCCCGCCGCACCCTTGTCAGACTGCGCACCGTTCCCAGCGGAGGTGCCCATTCCCTACGAGTCGCTCCGACCCTTTCGCGTCATTAGCCCACCCCTCTACGCACGCATCTTGTCAGCGCCTTCCGCCGCCGATTCCTAG
>CAZOBP010000053.1:0-15937 GCA_964577995.1 uncultured Anaerolineales bacterium | reverse complement strand
TCCAGATCACCGCCTTCGTAACGCGGGCCAAGACCTGGCAAGAGGTGCTCGCCCTTACGAACCATAGGCGTGTGGTCCTTGAGAGATCCATCTTCACTGACCGCTACGTCTTCGCGAGCAATAGCCATCATCTCGGTGGAATGAGCGATGTGGAGTGGCAGGTATATTGCGGACTGTGGGATTTCCTGGCCTCCAACTACTGTGTGGAGCCTGACTGCATTCTCTACTACCGCACACCGGCCGAGGTATGCCTGGAGCGCGTCCGAGTGCGTGCCAGGCACGAGGAGAGCAGTCTGAGCCTGGAGTACCTGCGCCAGCTAGAGGCCCTGCACGATCAATGGCTACTCGAGCATCCCAACGCTGTGGTCCTCGATGGCACGAGGACATGGAGCGCCGAGGAGGTTTGGCAGCTGGCGATGCCGCATATTGGGTCATGAGCGGATGGCGGCTTCTGCGCGCAAACAGGGTTTGCCATAGTGCGCTGCTTGGTATACAATCTTGCTACCACTGAGGGGCGCCCGCGCACAGCAGGAAGGACTGGGCCATCCGGGCGCAGGGTGGCGTCTTCAAGACCTGGCTGGTGCGTGATTGCCCGAGCGAAAGGAGGTGGCGCATAGATAGGAAGTACCCCCAAGTACTGCTTTTCCACGACACAAAGACACCAAAACGAAGGGGAGGAAGCAATGAAGAAGTGGATGCTGTTTTCGATGACCATTCTGATGGCTCTCTCAATGGTGGTCGCGGCTTGCGGCCCTGCCGCTGCACCGGAGGCCACGACACCACCGGAAGACGAGTGCGCGCTGAAGGCTGGCATGGTCTCCGACATAGGCGGGATTGACGACGCCAGCTTCAACCAGAACACCTGGGAAGGTCTGGTCATGGCCGAGGACCAACTGGGGATATGCTCCCAGTTCATCGAGAGCCAAGCTCAGGCGGACTATGAGAAGAACATTACCGAGTTCGCCGAGCAGGGCTATGACCTGATCATCACCGTGGGCTACCTGCTGGGCGACGCCACAGCCAAGATGGCGGCGGAGTATCCGGACATCAAGTTCGGCATCGTGGATTACGCCTACGACCCGGGCATTCCCAACGTGGTGGGCATCGTCTTTGCCACTGACGGGGCAGCCTTCATGACCGGCTACCTGGCCGCTGCCTGGGCTGACCTCCAGGACCCGGAGGACCCCGCCGTGGGTTACGTGGCCGGCATGCAGATCCCGACTGTGGAGATCTTCGTTGCGGGGCACACCGCGGGAATCGCCTACTACAACGACAAGTACGGCAAGGACGTTGGGTTCAGCGGTACCTACGTGGGTGACTTCGAGGCCCCAGATGAAGGCAAGACCCAAGGGCTGTCGCTGATAGACGAGGGTGCGGATGTGATCCTGGGTATCGGCGGCAAGACCGGCAACGGCGGCCTCGTGGCGGCCAAGGAGCGTGGGGTGTGGGGCGTCGGCGTGGATGTGGACCAGTACAACACCCTGCCTAACGAGAAGGACATCCTCATCACGTCCACCATCAAGCGGCTGGACATGGCGGTGTTCGGCGTGGTGCAGTCTGTGCTGGACGGCACTTTCGCCGGTGGCGGGGTCTATGTGGGCACGCTGGCGAACGGCGGTGTGGGCATGGCACCGTTCCACGACTATGAAGGTCAGATCCCCGAGGAGATCGTGGCGGACCTGGAAGAGATCAGGCTAGGGATCATCGACGGCACGATCGACACCGGCTGGGAAGGCTAGCCTCAGTCTCTCAGCATGTAGTTGAGGGCGGTGCTGGGTGAGAACCCGGCACCGCCTATTCTGGAGGCAGCGGATTGACCTGATTGGTTTTTCCTCTCCACGACACTCGATCGCTCAGGTCTGCTGTCTCAGGAGGTACCGACGATGGCGCCGATCTTGGAGGTCCGTAACGCGACCAAGCGCTTCCCCGGCGTACTGGCCAACGACCACATCAGTTTCTCGCTAGAGAGAGGGGAGATACTGGGCTTTCTGGGCGAGAACGGGGCCGGGAAGAGCACTCTGATGAACATCCTCTACGGACTCTACGAGCCGGATGAGGGCGAGATCAGCATCAGAGGCGAAGAGGTCGAGATAGAAGACCCCAACGATGCCATCCGCCTGGGCGTCGGCATGGTTCACCAGCATTTCCAACTGGTCCCCGTCTTCACCGTCGCCGAGAACATTGTGATGGGCACCGAGCCGACCAGGCCTTCCTTATCCTGGCGCACGGTGGGCCTGGGGGGTGTGGCCGGGGCGGCGCTCTTCCTGCTAGGGGGCTTCTTCGCCCTCGGGAATCCCTTGCAATGGTTGACTGGTGCCGCCCTCGGGGGTGCAACCGTGGCAGGGCTCATCGGCCTGCTGATGCTGTTGGGTATGCTCACCAGGCTTGGTTTCCGCGTCTACTTCCCGGTGACGGCGGTTGGTGGGGGGGCTCTGGTGATGGTAGTGCCCCTCCTCATGAATGCCACAGGATGGATCCTACCCCTGATCTTGCTGACCTTGCTCTTCTCGGCAGCCTCGTATCCCGCGGTGAGCGTGCTCATGACTTCTCTCGATCGGCGGGTGGCTCAGAAGCGTATCCGGGATCTTTCTGAGCAGTACGGCTTGGCGGTGGACCCCGATGCTGTGGTGGAGAACATTCCTGTCGGCGTCCAGCAACGGGTGGAGATCCTCAAGATTCTCTACCGGGAGGCGGAGATACTCATCTTGGACGAGCCGACGGCGGTGCTCACTCCGCAGGAGACGGAGGAGTTGTTCGAGATCATGGAGTCTTTGGCCGCAGAGGACAAGTCCATCATCTTCATCACGCACAAGCTGAAGGAGGTCATGACCGTGGCTGACCGGGTCATCGTACTGCGCGACGGCCGCGTGGTCGGTGAAACGAGCCCGGCACAGACCTCGCAGGAGGAGTTGGCGGAGATGATGGTCGGCCGTGAGGTGGATCTGGTCGTGGACAAGGGACCGGCGTCCCCGCATGATGTCGTGCTCGAGGTGAGCGATCTGACCGCCGAGGACGCACGGCACCAGCCAGTGTTGAGGGGCGTGGACCTCTTCGTGCGAGGAGGGGAGATCCTGGGCGTGGCAGGCGTGCAGGGCAACGGTCAGACCGAATTGGTGGAGGTGCTCACGGGTCTCCGTCCGGCTGCCGGAGGTGAGGTGTGGATGCTCGGCGAGGACGTGACCAATGCCAGTCCTCGGCGAATCACGGAGCTGGGTGTGGCGCACATCCCCGAGGACCGGCAGCGCTACGGTCTGGTCTTGTCCTTTCCCGTCTATGACAACCTGGTGCTGTCCACCTACTACTTGCCACCCTTCGCCGATGGCCCGGCCGTGCAGTTCGACCAGGTCTACGATTACGCGGAGAAGGTCGTCAAGGAGTTCGACGTGCGCACTCCCAGCATCGGCCTGCCTGCGCAGAACCTTTCTGGCGGAAACCAGCAAAAGCTGATCGTGGCCCGTGAGTTCTCCCGGCCCATCAGGCTGCTCGTCGCCGCGCAGCCTACGCGAGGATTGGACGTAGGCTCGATAGAGTACATCCACCGTCAGCTCATCAAGAAGCGTGATGATGGCGTTGCCGTTCTTCTCGTATCGGCTGAGTTGGACGAGGTCATGGCCGTATCGGACCGCATCGCAGTGATGTACGAGGGCCGCATTGTAGGGACAGTGGATGCCGACAAGGTCACCCGGGAAGAGCTGGGCTTGATGATGGCTGGAGCGCGGCTCGAAGAGGAGAAGGGGGAAGTTGCCGGTGACTGAGGAACGGGCGTCGTCAGGGCTTGTTCAAAGGGTAGCGAGGCTGCCGCTGAGGCTGCGGCTGGTGCTTGTCGTCGCGCTGGCGGGTGTGGCCGTGGCATTGAGCAAGTGGTTGGTCCTGGTGCTACTCATCGCTTTGGGCCTGTGGCCCATCACCCTGCTGTTGGGACTGGCCGGGCTGGCAGTCTACTCCATTGGTCGGGGCGGACCGAGGTGGATGCGCGCATGGCTTGGGGCGCGTCTGCGCGATCTGGCCGTCCCTTTGCTTGCTATCGTCACCGCCCTGTTGATCGGGGCCCTGGTGATCATCTTCACTGACCAGGCCGTGTACGCGGCTATCGGGGCCGGGGACATCGGCGGCGCGTTGAGAATCGGAATGGCGAACCTGGGTACGGCGTATGGAGCGCTGTACCAGGGGGCCTTTGGACATCCGATGGAGATCCTCGACGCCCTGGGCCAGGCGGCACGTGGAGGGGGCATGGCTCCCGTGCTGTCGGCCGTTCGCGGACCGAGCGGGAGTATGGTCCAGTCCGTGCCTTATATCTTCGCAGGACTCGCTGTGGCCCTGGGTTTTCGCGCGGGGCTGTTCAACATCGGGGTCGAGGGTCAGATCGGTATCGGCTGGATCGCGGCTGTGATCGTGGGATTCTCCATCACCGGCCTGCCATGGTTCATTCATCTGCCACTGGCTATTCTGGCCGGCGCAGTGGCGGGCGGCGCCTTTGCGGCCATTGCCGGCTTTCTCAGGGCCCGCACCGGTGCTCACGAGGTGATCACCACCATCATGCTCAACTACGTCTCCTACCGCCTCAGCGAGTGGTTGCTGTGCGGCCCCCTGGAGTTCACGCAAGGGACGTGTCGAACCAAGGAGATAGCGGAGAGCGCCTACTTGCCTCGGTTCCTGGAGCACCCGGTGACGCTTCACTGGGGCTTTGTGTTGGCATTGGTGGCCGTGGCCGCCACGTACTGGTTCCTGTTCAAGACTACCTGGGGCTACGAGTTGCGGACCGTGGGGGCCAATCCCGATGCGGCTCGCTATGGCGGGATGAGCGTGACCAGGACCTGGGTGCTGGCCATGTTTCTGAGCGGCTGCCTGGCTGGGCTGGCGGGAGTGAGTCAGGGGCTGGGCATCACCCACAACGTGGCCCTCGGCTTCCAGGCTGGGTATGGGTTCGACTCCATCGCCCTAGCCCTTCTGGGCAAGAGTCATCCCGTAGGGGTCTTGGCGGCTTCCATTATCTTCGGGGTGCTGCGAGCAGGCGCAGCTCGCATGCAGTCGGTGGCTGGCGTTCCTACCGAGATCGTTCAAATCATTCAAGCATTGGTGATCGTCTTCATCGCTGCACCGGCCATCATTCGGGCCATCTACCGTTTCCGTGAGGAGAGAGCCGAGGAAATGGAAATGGCGGTCTTCTCCCGAGGCTGGGGAGCGTAGGGGGGTAGGCATGGCGGTTCAAGCTCGGACAGCGGAAGGCTCGGC
Organism: uncultured Anaerolineales bacterium; assembly: GCA_964577995.1. Classification (GTDB taxonomy): domain Bacteria; phylum Chloroflexota; class Anaerolineae; order UBA7937; family B3-Chlor; genus JAUVXJ01. The sequence goes on along the minus strand of CAZOBP010000053.1, from coordinate 10,705 downwards.
AGCAGCTGGCATCACCACGAGAGATGTGTTGGTCACGCTCCTCTTGCTACTGATTGGAGCTGCCGTCTTGGTGCTGGGCGGCCTCGGCACGCAACCTGGTGATCACTCCACCTTCACCGACCAGATGCTGGGCACCCTCTTCTCTCTCCCGGCAAAGAACACCTTGTACGTGATAGGCGTGCTGTGCTTCTTCTTGGCTGGGCTGAGACTGTACCGGGGACTCGCGTCTCTGCGCACGGCGTTGAGCTTGAGTCTGGTCTTCCTCGCCGGATTTGCCTTCCTGGTGTGGATGACCAGCGGTACCACGCTGAACCTCCCTGGTATGGTCCAGAGCACCCTGAAAGCGGCTACGCCATTGACCTTGGGAGCCATATGCGGTCTACTGTGCGAGCGATCAGGCATCATCAACATCGCCATTGAGGGGATGATGCTCTTTGGCGCCTTCGCCGGCGTGGCCTTCGCAGCCATTTTCGACAACTTATGGCTAGGGTTGCTGGCCGCCTGTCTCGTTGGAGGCCTGATGGCGGCAATCCACGCTGTGCTCTCCATCAAGTACAAGGTGGATCAGATTGTCTCGGGGACGGTGATCAACATCCTGGCGGCCGGTGCCACTCGGTTCCTCAACCTGCGTATGCTCGAGCCGGCTGGTTTGAGCACGCCGGGGCACTTCGAGACAATTCCTATTCCGCTGTTGTCGGAGATCCCCATCATCGGCCCGATCCTGTTCGACAATCAGCCCACGGTGTACCTGATGCTCATTCTGCTGGTGGTGATCAACTATGTCGTGTTCTTCACTCCGTGGGGTCTGCGCATGCGAGCCTGTGGGGAACATCCCCGAGCGGCGGACACAGTGGGCGTGCACGTGAACCAGATGCGCTACATCAGCGTGATCATCGGCGGGCTGGTGGCTGGTATCGGCGGGGCCTACTTCTCCCTGGGCGAGGTGGGCACCTTCGAGGACGGCATGACCCGGGGGCAGGGCTTCGTGGCCCTGGCGGCGATGATCTTCGGCAACTGGAACCCCATCGGTGGCTTCGCGGCGGCTTTGCTCTTCGGGTTCGCGAATGCCTTGCAGGTCAAGATGCAGATCCTCCAGCCCGTTCTGCCTATCATCAACGTGCCCATTCCCCCCGAGTTCCTCCAGATGGCTCCCTACATCCTTACGATCATCGTGGTGGCCGGAGTCGTGGGAAGGGTGCGGCCGCCTGCACAAGAGGGCAAACCGTACGAGAAGCAGTAGCGTCCGCAGGGGGCCAGCGGACGGGGCAAGCAGCAAGAGCCAGGGGCACGGCATTCCGTGCCCCTGCTCGTTTGTATGTCTGGCGCGCTAGCCGACGTGCGTGTGGTCACTCGATGAACTCTATGCTGTTGAGCATCTCCTCCAGCGTGGGGGCGTAGTCTGTCCACTCATCGACGGCGGTGACGCCCAGGAATAGGTATCCCCAGTCGTCGTACTCCAGGGCGACGACGAAGCCCTTGATCTCACTGTCGGCTCCGGAGGGGACACCCTCCAGCTCGAAGATCAGGCCGTCGTGTCCAGCGATGTTCTGCGGAGTGATGTCGCTGGTCGGGCCGCCCGAGTCAAACGTGAACATCGCTGCCTCCTCTTCGAACCATTCCTCAAGACAAGCATCTCCCAGCGAGGAACCTCTGACCATCAAGGCTGCACCGGTTTGTAGACTCTCGGTATCGATCAGGTCATGCGACGTAGCGAATACGATCTGGTCGTAGTCTTCTTCGAGGACCCAGTCCTCGGGGTACCAGATCTTGAGACCGAGGTCCTCACTGGTGTAGGTGCCCTCTGGCGCGGTGAAGCGCACGCTGCGCAGCATGGCGTCCAGAGTCTCCCCATATTCAGCCCAGTCCTCTTTCACGGAGATGCCCATGAACAGGTAGGCCACACGATTGTGCTCTACGCCGGCCACGAACCCCTTCAAGTCGAAAGAGGTGTCCATGGGCGTGGCTTCAAGGCTGGTGATCACTCCCCGGTCGTTCCCGATAGCTGTAGGCTGGAGTTCGGTGGTCACCACGTCATCCAAGTAACTCTCATCCAGAAGTTGCTGGATCAGTTCCTTGACGGTCTCTCCCTCCTTGAACTCCGCAACGAAGATGGCGAAAGCGGCACCCGTTTCCCAGTAATCGCCCGACATCAGCGTGGCAGAGCTGGCAAAGGCCACCGCGTCCGACATCTCTTCGTGGATCCAGGTCTCGGGGTACCAGAGGGAGAGGGCAAGGAGGTCACTGGAGTAGTTGGGTTCCTTCACCTCCAATGTGGGGGTGGGTGGTATCGCGGTCGGCGTGGGGACGTGCGTGGATTCTGGGGGCGGTGGCGTGGGCGTGGGCTCCGGGCTGGGGCCCGCGCAGGCCAGGATAGACGCCGCCAGCAAGAGGATGATGGCAGCAATGGCACCGGATCGATTTCGCATATTCGTCCCTCGCGTACCTTTGGGTGGATTGTGCCATGCCCGACTGCCAAAGGCAAGCGCGAATCTGGTGTGAGCCCACTTCGAGTAGCGTGCACGAGCCAGGCCCATTCGCGGCAGACTCGGCTCGCCCGCGCCCCAAGCGGCGACTCCCGGCAGTAACCACGAATCTCGCGCTGGGCGGCCAATGCCGGTAGAATGCACATCAGGGTCTCTGATCATGGTAGGTGGGCTGGATACCGTGGCAGGTGATGTCAGTGATGTGGGACGGAATGACCAGTTGACGCGCCGTGGTCTCCTGACCGCCGGGTGTGGGCTTCTTGCAGTCGGGGCTGCGGCATGCCTGACGGGTCCTTTCTATGCCACGCAGCTTGAACCACAATGGATCGAGGTCACAAGACCGCACATTCAGATCTCGGGCCTTCCCGGGTCTCTCGACGGCGTGACTGTTGCTCAACTGGGCGACTTCCATCTGGGGCCACACGTGAGCACAGAACAGGTGCGGAGGGCCGTCGAGATCACCAATGCTCTGGAGCCGGATCTGATCGTCCTCACCGGTGACTTCGTGAGCGGTTCCGCAACACACAGCGCAGCCTGTGCTGCGGAACTCGCGGCGCTGGAGGCGCCCCGTGGTGTCTACGCTGTCCTCGGAAACCACGACAACTGGACGGATCCCGACGTGGTGGCAGGCAGCGTCGCGGGTGCCGGCATCCCCGTCCTGCGGGACGAGGCCCGTATGATCGAGGTGGCTGACAGCCGCTTGTGGTTGCTAGGCATCGAGGATACAGGCTTCACTGCGGGCGTTCTTGGCGGCTTCTTCGGCGACTTCAGAGCGGCGTGGGCAGAAAAGCGGAGGCGGCTGGCCGAGATGCTGGAGGAGACGCCTGAGCACGAGCCCAGGCTGCTCCTGGTGCATAATCCCGACTTCACAGAGATGTTGCCCGAGGGGCGGGTGGACCTGGCCTTGTGTGGACACACGCATGGGGGCCAGGTTCGTCTGCCCTTCGTGGGCTCTCCCATGGTGCCGTCTTTCTTTGGAAACAAGTATGCTAGCGGACTGGTGCGAGGGCCCAAGACACAGGTCTACGTCAACCGGGGCATCGGCCTCATTGCACCTGCGGTGCGATTGAACTGCCGCCCGGAGGTGACGCTGCTGCGCCTGCGCAGGTCGTGACCGCATCCTGTCCGTTGTCCCGAGATTGTAGGATTGCGGTCGATCGCCGCCCCGAGGGCGTCTACTGTCTTCCCAGCACCGAAGACGCGCCTGGTCACGCAGTGGCACCTGGGAGCGGGGAGGACTTTTGCCGGCTGTCTTGTACCAGAAGGTGAGTTGTGCTATCCTGTACAAGGATATTGTACAATTGTACAACTTTGTAGTACGCGAGATGGACCTATGCTCGAGCGGTTGTTCTCTTCGAGGGTACGGGTCAAGTTACTTACCACGTTCTTGACCAATCCCCAGTCGCGCTTCTACACGCGGGAGCTGGAGCGCCTGTTGGGCGAGTCCCCGTACGCCATCCAGCGGGAGTTGCGCCGCTTGGAGAGCATTGGCCTGCTGGAGGCGGAGCGCCAAGCGAACATCAGGTATTACTGGGTCAACGAGCTTTTCCCCATCTACCCGGAGCTGAGGGGTATCATTCTGAAGACCTCAGGCCTGGGCGACACGTTGAGGGAGGCGTTGGCTCACCTGGGTACTATCAAGGAGGCTTTCATCTACGGATCGGTTGCCGCGGGAGACGAGAACGGGTCGTCGGACATCGACTTGATGATCGTTGGCGAGGTCGACCTGCTGAGGTTGTCTGAAGCCATCTCTCGGCTGGAGGACTCGGCTGGTCGGGAGATCAACTACGCTGTCTATTCCAGCGAGGAACTCGAGAGCAAACTGCGTGAGGGTGACCCGTTCCTGGCAAACGTACAGGCTGGTCCCAAGATCATGCTGATTGGGTCCGAGGATGAGTGCGGGGGAACTTGAGCGACGGGGCAGGATCAAGCGATATCAGGCCAGGCAGAGCGAGATCGATTCACTCTTGCTCGTAGCTCGACGGGACTTGGTCGCCGCGGAGCGCAATCTCCCCGAAGACGCGGACTGGTCCTACAATATGTCGTACAACGCCGTGCTTCAAGCGGCGCGGGCCCTGATGTTCAGCCAGGGATACCGTCCAAGGGGCACGGACCAGCACAGGACGGTCGTCCGCTTCGCCAGGGTGAGCCTGGGGGACGCCTATGCGAGAGAGACGGCGCTGTTCGACCAGATGCGACGAAAGCGGAATCGGCTGATCTATGAAAGTGTGGGATTGGTTTCGAGGCAGGAGGCACAGCAGGCACTGGCTTTCGCCCAGCGAGTTGTAGAGGACATAGGGCGCCTGATCACGGGGCAGCTATCCTTGGAGCTGTGAGGAAGCTGCCAGTCAGAGGGCCTGGATACCGGCGAGTCAGGAGTGGCATGCACAATCAGAAGGTGGTGGAGCACTTCACGAACCCTCGTAACGTGGGCTCGATTGAGGATGCAAGTTGCGTAGGGAACGCTGGCAACCCGGCGGATGGAGATACGGTTCGCCTATATCTCAAGATCGAGGATGAGAGGATCGTGGACGCCAAGGTGAAGGTCTTTGGATGTCCCACGGCCATCGCGGCGGCCAGTGTACTCACGGAGCTGATCATGGGGAAGTCCGTCGACGAAGCGCTGGCGTTGCGGAACGAGGACGTGTCGGAGGCTCTGGGCGGCTTGCCCGAGAGCAAGCTGCACTGTTCCGTGCTCGCCGAGGCCGTCCTCGAGGATGCCATTTCTCAGTATCGGAACGGTGGTTGATGGTCAACGACATGTCGACTTCATGCACTCCGCGGATAGGAGTGTTGTGCGTTTGGCCGGGAGCCTTGCTGGATGGACTCTGGAACCGACGTATGGCCAGACCTCCGGTCTTGGCCTGGCTTTCTTCCCCCGAAGGCATCCTTGCCGAGAGGATAGAGGATGGGAGTGGGCGTAGAAGGCGATGACTGAGCGACATAGGAGCTTCGATGGATATGGGTACCGCACCAGTTCTCGCTTCGGGAGCTGGACCAGGATCACAGTGGATGGTGAAACGGTGTCGATCTCTGGGGCACGGGTTGGGGTGCTCCCCTATCGTCTGTGGCTAGCCTCTCAGCTCCTGGTCCTGGCGCTCGTCGTTCCCGCCGTACTGGCCAGCGTCGTGGTCAGAGACTGGCGGTACTTGCTGCTTGTGCCAGCTCTGCTCGTCCTGCACTGGTACGTGGGGGTGATGGGCGCGGCCGGACTGTGGGAGCTGGCCAACATGACGGCCATCGGATCTGGGCACCCCACTCACACCTTCCCGGTCGGCTCGGTCAGACGGGTGGAGATCGGGCCTGGTTGGGCCAGGAAGGGTCTGTGGCTCGTCATCTTGCCCTACGTCGCCGGGATCAACAAGATGGCGGAAGGACACACCGTGTCCTTCGAGGCACCGGCTGGAGACACAGAAGGAGACGCTGTGTATGCCTTCCACATGCGCACGGAAGAAGAGGCCAAGCAACTAGCCACGTTGCTCGGCGGCGATTGAGCCTTCAAGTGGTTGCGGGGCGTTTCACTGGCCAGCCCCGAATAGGGCACAACCCCCTGGTCCCAGACAGCAAGCGAAGAGGCCGAAGCAGGCAGACGGTCTGCATCGATAGGTAGGCCCACGACATGCCGTGGGCCTACGCTTATATAGTTCACGGGGGTCTGAGGAGCCAGAGACTCGCTGGATCGGCGCAGGCTTGACGAGGCGGCAAGTTTGACAAAAACGAGCGTCTCGGTTACAATAATTACGCATAAGGCGCTATTATCCGCCATACCCTCCCGTACGACTGTCTGGACAATCTCGCTGGGATCGTGGGTTGGCGATGAGTGAAACGGTACTGGAAGGCCCTGTAGTCCAATACGGTGAGTACCTGGCAGTGTCCGGGCTGGCAGAGCGGACCGCGAAGAACTACGTTGCGGATCTGAAGCATTTCGCTTCGTGGCTCGATCGTCGAGGCAGAGGGGCACTGCTGCGGACGACCGAGGAGGACATCCGGGCCTACTGTCTCGACCTTGTGACGGCCAAGGCGCACCCCCCCGCGACCGTCAATCGTCGGCTGCAGGGTGTCCGCAAGTTCTTCAAGTATGCCGTGCAGGCTGGGCTCGTGGACCAGGATCCCTCGCCGGGGATCAAGCTACTGCCGCTGGCGAGGACGGAGGGAGCGAGGGGACTTGATGGCTCGGAAGTCGAGCGCTTGCTCGAAGCAGTTAGACATAGACCCTCACGTCTCGTGAAGCGTGACTACGCCATCATCCAACTGATGCTTCAGACCGGCATCCGTGTAGGAGAACTGACCAGGCTGAGACTGGCTGACGTTGAGCTGGGCGACGGCAACGGTTCGCTCAGCGTCCCGGGGGAGGGAACCTCCGAATGTCGAGAGCTCCCTCTGAGTAGCTCGGTCCGCAGGGCAATCGACGTCTATCTGGCTGAACGCGCGGGGTCGACAAGCGATCATCTATTCCTCAGTGTGAAGGGAGAGCCTTTGTCTGTGCGGTCGGTACAGAGACTGGTCAGTACTTACGCGGAGGCGGCCGGACTGGAGAACGTATCCACCTATACGCTGCGCCAGACTTGCGGGCAGCAACTGCTTAGAGAGACCGGAGACTTGCTACTGGTGGCCCGGGTCATGGGCCACAAGCGGCTCGAGACAGCCATCAAGTACATACTACCCGGGCAGGAGGATCTAGCAGAGGTAGCTGAGAGGAGTTCCCTCAACGTCTACTAGACTCGGGGAGCCACACAGACAAGTCTACTGTGCTTGCGGTCGTGGGCCTGCCTCAAGGAGCAGGGTGATGCTGACTCGGCCACTTCGCCTCGAGGGTCTTGGGGGCGGAAATGGCACCGAGTCGCGGGGTAAGAGAGGCCAGAATGCGGTGTCTCGTCGTTGGCGCCCGGACTTCGGTATGTGCTGACGGCGCAAGGTCGAAGTGGAGAAGGAACCAAGTCACACGATCCAGTGCTGAGGTCACCAGCTAGAGAGGCAGGGCGAGATGGCAGAACTACGGGTAGGCGACAAGGTCTTGCACCCCGTCTACGGTGCCGGCACGCTTGTCTCCATTGAGAAGCGGGGCCGTGATGGAACCGCCTCCAGCTACTACGTCATAGAACTACTTCAGGGTAAGGGACGCCTGCTGACGCCTGTGGAAAAATCGGAAGAGCTGGGACTGAGAAAGCCCGTTGCCAAGGCGGACCGTCGTGGACTGTCCAAGGTCTTCTCAGGACGTCCCAGAAAGCTATCTGAGGACTATCGCAAGAGGCGTAGCGTGATCGACCAACGTCTGCGAGAAGGGAGTTTCGTCGAAGTCGGCCGTGTAGTCCGCGATCTTGGGTGGGTGGAAAGCCAGGGACGAGGAACAACAGGCGATCGTCGCATGCTCCAGAGGGCCAAGGAGCTTCTGGCGAAGGAGCTGGCTGCATCCGAGGGCATCACCGAGGACGAGGCCATGGACAGAGTAGATGCTGCTCTTGAGCGTAGATTGGCACCCCCGGCGGCTAGTAGCGATTGAAGTTGCCTCGTCCCCCGGTCGCCGGTGTCCGAGAGACGTGGAGTACCAGGGCTTGGAGGTATGACCGGCAGGCGGCGACTGGCTCGAGTCAGACATTGGACATTGTGCGGTGGACCAGGGAAGTGAGAGGGCCTCGCGGGACGATCCTCTGAGGTTGGTGGAGCGTTTGGAGAAAGGTAGCAGGTGGGTCGCTGCAATGTCTCTGATAGTCTGGTGAATTGAATACCGTGGTGCGCTTGTGACTCGGCCACGCCTACCCGTGGGCCAGAGGGTAGCAGGTGCGCCGAGTCTTTGTGTTGGCCTCGAGGCGTGGTGGGATGGCCACGAAGCTCAGACTCGGTGGTGTGCTCGCCCCGCTGGGCCTCCTGCATAGGGATAGGCCTGGAAGCTGGAAGAAGAGGTACTGACTAGTGAGAGACCTGCGGATAGTGCAGGTAGAGGACTACGAGCAGTTCGTGGGGACTGAGACGGTCCAGCGCGTGAAGGACAAAGCAAGGGATCTTCAAGGTCTCCGCGTAGCCCACGTCAATTCCACCTACTACGGCGGTGGCGTGGCCGAGATGCTCTCTTCCCTGACGCTGCTGATGAATGCTGTGGGCATCAACACGGAGTGGCGGGTCATCCAGGGCTCGCCTGACTTCTTCAGCGTGACCAAGAAGATGCACAACGCGCTTCAGGGCGGGGAGATCAATCTGAGCGAACTGAAGCGCGAGATCTACGAGGGTGTGGTGTATGAGAACGCGATCAGGAACCACCTGGATCACGACAGGGTGGTGGTCCATGACCCCCAGCCTCTTCCCCTCGTCGACCATTACCAGAAGAAAGGGCCGTGGATCTGGAGGTGTCACATCGATCTCACGGACCCCAACCAGGAGCTGTGGGACTACCTGGCGCCGTTTGTGGAGAGGTACGATGCCGTCATTCTAACGCTCGAGGAGTATGCGCGCCAGACAAGGGTGCCTCAGGTGTTCTTCATGCCGGCCATCGACCCCTTCTCTATCAAGAACAGGCAGCTCAGCGAGGAAGAGAAGCAGGCGCGCCTGGACTACTACGACATCCCCACGGATCTGCCGCTCGTGACCCAGGTCTCTCGTTTTGATCGATGGAAGGACCCCGAGGGTGTCGTGGAGGCCTTCAAACTGGCCAGGGAGCGGGTGGACGCCACCTTGGTGCTGCTAGGAGACGTGGCCACGGACGACCCGGAGGGTGAGGAAGTCTACCAGTCGTTGCTCGGCTGCCGTGAAGAACGCATCATTATCCTGGCGCGGCAGGACACGGCTCTAGTGAATGCTCTCCAGAGCCGGTCGGCCGTTGTCCTGCAGAAGTCACTCCGCGAGGGCTTCGGACTCACTGTGACCGAGGCGATGTGGAAAGGCACACCGGTGATCGGCGGGGATGTGGGCGGAATCAGGTATCAGATCGAGGACGGTGTGAATGGGTTTCTGGTGTCCACGGTGGAGCAGGCGGCGGATCGAATCGTCCAGTTGCTGACCGATGATGAATTGCGTCAGATGATGGGCCGCAGGGCCAGGAAGACGGTAAGGGAGAGGTTTCTGATGATCCGGCTCTTGGAGCAGCATCTCGATCTGCTCGGCTCATTCGAGACGATCTACAGATTGCCGTCGCATGGGGGGTCTTGTTGATCATGGGCCGCGATGGAGCGGGCTGCGCAGCGCGTGGCCCGTGCACACGTGGGTGTTCCAGTGGTCTGCGCTGTGCAGACTGCGGGAACAGCAGAATAGGTGTAGTAGGGGCGGGAGTCAATATCGCTGCGCTGCCCCGACGGTGCCCAGAAGATTGAGAAGGAGGTGTGTTGGTTGAGGAAGCTTGTGACGGGTGAGCCAATCACCGCTGAGCGCCTTGGACTCAGGAACCTGCCTCGAGGCTGGAGCGGCGCTCCGCTGGAGCAACTCTTGGCTAGTGCCGCGAAGATCATTGAACAGGGCGAGACGACTGGCGGCACGAGGGATCCGCGCCTGGAGGCGGCCCTCAAGCTGCTGGAGTACAGGGAACGGTTGGACGCCGAGGGCAAGAAGGCGCGCCGATCGTAAGGGTAGCCGCGCACGGGGGTGCCCAGGCGTGGAGGCACGTCTGTGCAGAGCGCTGCTGCGGTAAGGCCCGGTAGGTTGCCCAGAGACGGTCGTGCGACTCCCGGTGCAGCGGTGGCAGGATGGGTGTCGCGCTGGCTTGGCCCCAGCCGTCGGTGGGGGCCCACTTGACAGCCAGCAGACTGTCGCATATAATGGTGTCGGATAACTGTACCTTATACGCCATACACATAACATCGATGTGGCGGTGAAGGCTCGGTGCGGAAGCAACGAGGACGGCGATGGTGCCTCGGGGGCGAAGGGAAGAGGGCGAGTGAGGCCGTGGGAACGGCAGTGGTCGTGCCCGGTGATAGTGCCGCTGGCCTGGATGCGGCGACGGTCCTATCCGGGGCCGGGTCGGTGTAGGATGGTGCGTCGGAGGTAGCTGAGAGGCGTTCTTCAGATCCACGGTGGCTATGGAGGAAGCCTGAGATGCTCTAACCAGAGCGTGTGAGAGCGAGCCTGATCCAAGGCTCTGGTGCGCTGTGGACTCGGCTGCTCCGCTCGGCAATGATGCCGTGCAGGATGAGCCGAATTTTGCTGTTGTGTGCAGGAATCAGGTAACGAGTAGAGATGAGTTGAAGACGGGAGGTGTCTGATTTGTCGGTTAGTCTGAGATCAGGTGAGTCGCAGGA
>CAZOBP010000052.1:0-16062 GCA_964577995.1 uncultured Anaerolineales bacterium | reverse complement strand
GGACGTGCGAACCACCTTCCCTGACCCAGATTACTCCAGCCCGTATACGCCGGAGGACTACGACCGCGAGTTCCGCGGGCCGCTCCGCTTGAGACAGGCACTGGCCCGCTCCATCAACGTGGCCGCGGTGAAGGTCATGAGCTGGGTCGGGGTCAGGAACGTCATAGACCTCGCCCACCGGATGGGCATCAACACTCTGACACGCGACTACTACGGCCTGAGTCTCACCCTGGGCGGCGGAGAGGTAAGACTGCTGGACATGACCTATGCCTTCAGCGTGCTCGCCAATGGAGGCTACATGACCGGGCAGCCCATCCCAGAGGAGAAGCTGCGGCCTGGCTATCGCGAGCTGGACCCGGTAGCCATTCTGCGTGTCGAGGACGCTAACGGTAACGTGCTGGAGGAATACCAGAGCCCCGAACAGCGAGAGATCATCAGTCCCCAGGTGTCGTACATCATCACGCACATGCTCTCGGACAACGTCGCCCGGACCCCTTCCTTCGGATCTCGCAGTATGCTGTGGCTGGGGAATGACAGACCGGTGGCAGCCAAGACCGGCACCACCACCGATTACCGAGATTCGTGGACGGTGGGCTTCACTCCCCAGCTCTGCACCGGGGTCTGGGTGGGCAACAGCAACAACGATCCCATGGAACACGTCCCGGGCTCCCTGGGAGGTGGGCCAATCTGGCACGACTTCATGCTGGCCGCGCTGGAAGGGGAGCCAACGATACCGTTCGTGGAGCCCCCTGGTTTGGAGTGGGCCATCGTGGACGCGACGTCGGGCCTGCTGCCCACAGAGAACAGCCCCTCCACCGTCAGGGAGGTCTTCCTACCCGGCACGGTGCCCACAGAGGAAGACAACATCCACCAGGCCTTCCGGATCTGCCGCAGCTCGGGCAAGCTGGCTACCGTCTATTGCCCCTTGGACGAGGTTGTGGACAAGGTATTCGAGATCTACCCGCCCGAGGCTGCGGATTGGGTCCGTGAGAACAACGTACCTCAGCCACCCACAGAGTACTGTGACGTGCATGGCCCCAGCCCGGTGACGGGAGACGTGGCTATCGCCAGGCCGCGCCCTTATGACTACATACACGGTATCGTCCAGATCCAGGGCAACGCTCGAGGCCCTGACGTGCAACTGTACCGCCTTCAGTTCGGACCTGGCCTCAATCCATCCTCTTGGACACAGATAGGTGGTGACCACTACAACACTGTCGACAATGGACTATTGGAGACCTGGGACGTCAGAGACCTAGATGGACTATACACCTTGCAACTGTCAGCCGTGGACTGGAACAACTTCTACCGGCAGTCGACCATCCAGGTCACGGTGGACAACGAAGCGCCCACCATCGAGATAACGTACCCCATCACTGAGCAACTCTACGTGATGGAGGAGGATGAGTGGGTCAGTATCCAGGCCCAGGCGGTGGACAACTTCTCCATGGACAGGGTTGAGTTCTTCTTCGACGATGAACTGCTGACCTACGATACGGTCAGTCCCTATAACCAGCGGTGGACCATCGTCATGACTACCACGGTGGAGAAAGACGCCACACTCCGCGGACTGCTGGAAGAAGAGGTTCCCGTCGAGGAGTTCCCCGCACAGTTCGCGGATGCCGAAGACCCCATCCTCGAGGTAACCAACAGCATCACCGTGCCTCACACAATCCGTGTGGAGGCGGTAGACGCCGCAGGAAACCGCACCAAGAGTGAAGACGTCCTGATCTACGTCATCCACAAGCAGGAAGAGGAAGAAGAGGAAACCACAGAGGCCAGTCTGGACATGCGGCCGGGATACACCTGGGCCCTCGTCCGTCGGGAAGAGAGAATCCTTAGACCGGCATGAGTAGCATCCTGGTCAGCAACGACGATGGCATCACTGGACCGGGGTTGCTTCCCCTCAAGCAAGCACTCGGCGCTGTTGGAGAAGTGACGGTCATCGTCCCTGACCGACAACGGAGCGCCTCAGGGCACGCCAAGACCATGCACAAGCCTCTGCGCATCCAGGAGATCAACCTCGCCGATGGTTCCTCAGCTTACTCCAGCACTGGCGCTCCGTCGGACTGTGTAGCTTTGGCGGTGTTGGGGTTCCTCCCTACGATGCCCGATCTGGTCATCTCGGGCATCAACCTGGGCGCCAACGTAGGGCACGACATCACCTACTCCGGGACACTGGCCGCCGCCTTCGAAGGCACCATCTCTGGCATCCCCTCCATTGCCGCCTCTCTCGACACCTATGAGGATGGGGATTTCACGTACGCGGCACGATTCGTCGCCCGCTTGGCCCGGGAGCTCCTGACGCGCGGACTCCCCAAGAACGTCCTGCTGAACGTCAACGTGCCCAACGTGCCCCAGCGAGAGATCTCCGGGGTAGAGATCACTCGCTTGGGAAGGAGACTGTACCGGGACCAGCTCATCAAACGAAAGGACCCTCGTGGACGGGACTACTACTGGATTGGCGGCGAAAGACCGAGCGGTCGCGCCGACGACGAGGGCACCGACATCTGGGCGCTGGCTTCAAACTACGTGTCCATCACCCCCATACAACTGGACATGACCGACTACGGGTTCGTGGAGGGGTTGAGAGCTTGGGACGTGGTCCGTGGAGCGGCGTCTGCTGAGCGTTCGCAGGGGTGACCAGGACTGATGCCACGACAGAGGTGGATTGGCGATGGACTTCTGGGAGGTACTGGAAGCTAGGCACAGCGTGCGCGCTTTCGACAAGGAGCGCGACGTCCCTTCTGAAGCAGTGACCAGGCTGATCCGGGCCGCAGTCCGTGCGCCATCCGCTGGCAATCGCCAGCCCTGGCACTTCTGCGTGGTTCGAGATGAGGCAACCAAGAGGGCACTGGCGCAGGCAGCGCTCAACCAGTGGTTTCTTAGTGAGGCTCCGGTCGTCATCATAGTCTGCGCCGACCCCGAGCGTTCGGCTGCCAGGTATGGAGACCGCGGACGGTACCTCTATTCGCTTCAGGATACGGCCGCCGCGACACAGAACCTCCTGCTGGCGGCCGTGGCCTCAGGCCTGGGCGCCTGCTGGGTAGGTGCCTTCGATGAGGAGGCAGCCTCCCGAGCTCTCGACCTTCCGGCTCACTTGCGCCCGGTGGCCATAGTCCCCATAGGCTATCCGGCGGGCCGTCCCTTGCCTGGAACCGACCGTCGTACACCGCAGGCGGTAGTCACAACCATCGACTAGCCTACCCTTCGCGCTCCCTACGTTCCCTATGGTGACATGGAACTCGACTCCGCGTTCCGCGCCTTCCTCCACTCGCGGTCGGCTTGCAGAAAGGGTGGACTGCGCCTATAATTGCCGTCGCGTCACGAGTAGAGCCCTGCACGCCGGGGCAGGGCAAAGGAGGAAGTAAGTGATGGCAACCAAGTACGCGTTCTTCGAGGGTAAGATCGTGCCCCTAGAAGAGGCCAGGGTCAGCATCATGACCCATGCCTTCAACTACGGGACGGGCTGCTTCGAGGGGATCCGAGCTTACTGGAACGCGACCGAGGAGCAGCTCTATGTTTTCAAGATGAGAGAGCACTATGAGCGCTTCCTGCAATCGTGCAAGATCATTCTCATCTCTCTGCCCTACACTGTAGACCAGTTCTGCGAAACGACCCTGGAGTTGCTGAGGAAGGAAGGCTTCAGGGAGGACACCTACATCCGTCCCCTGGCCTACAAGGCGGACCCCGTCGTCGGGGTCAGGCTGCACGACCTGAAGGACGAGTTCGCTCTGTTCGCGACGCCCTTCGGCAAGTACATCGACAAAGAGGAAGGTGCTAGCGCGGGGGTTTCGTCCTGGCGCCGCATCAACGACAACGCCGTTCCCGCCAGGGCCAAGATCACCGGTGCCTACATCAACTCCGCTCTGATCAAGACCGACGCAGTCATGAATAGATTCGATGAGGCCATCGTGCTCACGCAGGAAGGACACGTCTCCGAGGGGAGCGCCGAGAACCTGTTCATCGTCAAAGATGGCGCGCTGGTCACGTCCCCCATCACCGACGATATCCTGGAGGGTATCACCAGATCCACACTCATGGAGCTGGCAGAGAAGGAACTCGGCGTTGCGACCGTAGAGCGTCCCATCGACCGCACGGAGCTCTACGTGGCAGACGAGGCGTTCTTCTGCGGCACGGGAGTACAGATAGCAGCCATCACCCAAATCGACCATCGCCCAGTTGGCAAGGGGGAGATTGGCCCCATTGTGAAACAGCTCCGAGACCTCTACTTCAGCATCGCGCGCGGCGAAAGGGAGGAGTATCGGGACTGGGTAGAGCCCGTCTACGCGCCCGTTCCCGCCGTGTGACCTGGCTACCGACGCCGGGTCAGGACAGCCTGAGCACGAGGGTTGGCTGGCCCGGTTCTATGGTGACACCACCTCGAGGGGTGTGGGCAGCACGACGCTGTCCCCAAGCGAAGTGCCTTCCGCATCCGTGACCCCCAATCTGCTGAGGGTGTTCAGTTCGTATAACCCAATCAAAAGGTGATAAGTGCCAGCGGGGATGTCCGTGCCTAGCGGGACCAAGTGTTCGTCCTCCACGACTTCCCCAGCCACCCAAGCCCAGGTGGGATAGATCCCATTCGCAGGCACGCCGTCTCCCTGGGCCCACTTCTCACCTCGATCGTCCACGAGGTGCACGAAGACCGCGTACTCCTCAGGCATCTCCTCGGTGGCCTCCCAGTACAGAAGCAGACGGAAGTAGTTGCCCGGCCTCGCGCGGCTGTCGGCGAGCCTGTAGCCGATCAGACTTATCCGATCCCCAAAGCTCAAAGGCCCCAGCTTGGTCACTGCCTCCAGGCTCACAGGCTGCACCCCACGCACGCGGACCCTGCCCAGATCTATGCTCTCGGAAACCGGATTGCCGTTGTCGTCTAGGATGGGCAACCTCTCTCCCGTGTCCAAGCGATACAATCCAGCGCGGAGCACGTAAACGCCAGGCGGCGTCTCACTCGAGACGCTCAGTACGTGCGGATCCGAGACGTAGAACCCGGGAGTCCAGCTAGAGGTGGGAATGTCAGCCGGGCTCAGCTCCTCCGACAGGCTCCATGAGATGTAGTTGGAGCGAAGATCATCCAGGTGCAGGAAGACGCTGTAGTCCTCATGCAATCGTTCCTGGGCCTCCCAGTAGAGCGTCACCCGTAAGTCCTCTCCGGCCGCAACGCTCTCGCTGCTCAGGTCGTAGCCGAGGAAGAGCACCTCGTCGCTGACGTTGATCCGCTCCGCGTGTTGCACACCCAGAACCTGACCTGGAGGCGAACTCTTGCGGAACCATGTGGTGTCCGGATCGATGAACCACACTTTGATCAGCAACAGTGCCACCACGGCGAGTCCCAGGACCCAGGCGTCGGCCAGCGAGAGAGGACTTCCGGCAGGCGCCGTGACCAGAGCGCCAACGCGCCGCCGCTTGCTGAGACTCAGCCAGACAGTGGCGCACACCATGAGCATTACCGTCCCTACAGAGACCAGATTGGCCACCGTTCTGACGGGTGTGTCCCCGAACCTGACCAGGACGTCGTGTTGGCCCACTGCCACTTCGAAAGTGATCAACCCTTCGGGATACGATGGGCTGATGGGGACAGGCTCGCCATCCACGAACGCCTGCCAGCCAGGATAGTGGAAGGTATAAAACCGCACCGTCACCGGCTCGGCAGTGATAACACGATACCGGTCGGACGCTACCGTGTGGCGAACCAGCTCCGCACGGGCCGAATCCGGCAGGGCATCGACGTCCAGTTTCGAGATGGCACCGTCAGACAGGTATTGCTCCACGAGCGGTGAGCTCTTCGGCTCTTCGATGACCCACGTGGGCAGGCACTCACTGGCACTCGTGGTGCCAAGGATGCCGGTTCTCGTCTCGTGAGCCACGACGTCTCTCGGAGACAGGTCGTTGCGAACGGTGGGAGGCCACTGAGTATAGAGGTGCACAAAGGAGGCCGTGAGAGTGAGCGCCAGGGACAGCGCGACGACGGCCAGCCCCAAACGACGCCAGGGCAGTCTCGACCACAAAGCCACACTAGCACCCGCCAGCACACTTGCACCCAGGATGGCCGTGCCCAGGAATCGCCAGGGAAACTCGGTGAAGGCCAGCAGGGGCACGTACTCCCACAGTGGAGTGGAAAGCGACAGGGTCATGAATGTGGACACCAGGAGCATGACGACGAAGAAGGCAGTCAGCACCTTCTGGTATCGCGACAGAGACCCGAGCACGATCCCCAGCACCCCGAGGCCGCCGAGGATCACCTGAGCGAATCCCAGGTTCAGAAGCCAGACCGGATTCAGAGAAGAGCTGTCCGGTGCCTCTGACGGAGAAAGGATCTCCTCCAGGGTCAGGAAGTGGTTGCTGAAGTCGAAGTAGTCCTGCGTCAGCCTATCCAGCTTGACCAGCGGCTTCTCCGCGAGAGCTGGGATCAAGAAGAAGGCGATCAGGCTCAAGGACAAAACCAACGCAAGGGCACAGTGGTTGATCCTATGCCACCTACGCGACGAGGCGGCGGTCCAGACCACGAAGAGCATCACAAAGGGGAAGAAGAGCATACCGCTTATGTTGTGACTGAGAATCACCGCCCCACAGAGCACCGGGCTCGTGGTCAAGTAGACAGGGTGGTCTGTGGTCACCAGACGGTGGAAGGACCAGAGAGCTGCGGGCATGATGGACAAGGCCAGGAACTGCGCATAGCCACCACGGATGAAGACTTCCCGCAACATGAAAGGCGCGTAGATGTAGGCGGCGGCGGCCAGCACCCCAGCCCTGGCCCCCAGAATATCCTTGCCCAGAGCATACATCCCCCACCCGCTGAGCAGGAAACAACCAATCAGCACCAGCTTGAACGCGCTCTCGAACCCCAGGCCGACTACGTGCACGATCTCCGTTAGATGATAGAGCAGCGGGGCGAAGTAGTTGAAGATGGGATAGCCGTAGCCGAAGGCCATGTCCGGTGCCCAGCGTGGAAAGAGGACACCGTCCCGCCAGCACTGATCCAATTCCACAACTCTCAGGAGATGCAGATAGCCATCGGCCGTCCTGGGCAGGCCAGGTTCAAGAAGGGGAATGGCCACGAAGACAGGCAGCAACAGGACAACCAGCAGGCCCGGATCGAGCCTCACCGCAATCCATCTCGTCAACCGGCGTCCCCGTGTCCAGATTCCCTTGAAGTATGAGGTCATGACCCTCCTGCACGCTACGCGGCTGGACGACCCCCCGCCCGCTCCCCGGTCGGAGGCCTCAATATCGCTTCATCCCCAGAAGCTCGTACACCTGTTCCGGCCTGCTGTGTCCCTTGCCTCTTTCGTTCTTCCTCCAGACGTCTCTTCTCCGTCAAGTCGTCGGCGACCAGCGCCACTCCCAGGGTCCGTTCATGGGCGTCTCTGAGGGGAGAGACGCTGAAGCTCGACACGGCTCTATCCCGGCCAGCCGCTTCGCACTCCACCTCGCAGGCCAGGAAACGTCCCTCACCGCTGGTCGCGCGGTCCACCAGATCCTGAACACCTGCCTCCTCAGACAAACTGAGTAGCTTTTCGTATGGTTGACCCAAAGCCTCCACAGCCGGTATGCCCAGGATCTCCTCTGCCGCCCGGTTGAGCATGGTGACTCTTCCAGAGACATCTGTAGTCACCACCCCGCTGGCGATGCTGGCAAAGATGTCGTCCATGCGGTTCTTCATGGTGCCGATCTCGTTGACACTCTGCCTGACGCTTTGAAACAGCCTGGCGTTCTCTATCGCCACCGCCGCTTGATTGGCGAAAGCCGCTAGAAGGTCGCGATCCTTCGGCGAGAACAGTCCCACCTTGGCGCGGTTGTCCACGTACACCACACCGGTCACTTCCCTCTTCGCCACCAGTGGCACGCACAGTATGGATCGCAGGTTGTAGCTCATCACGCTCGACTGATCCCTGAATCGCGGATCGGCCTGCGCATTCGTGGATAGGAGGGGCACGCCTTCCTGGGCGACACGTCTGGCGATGCTGCGGCTGATCTCGAACGAAGGACCGGCGATAGTCTCTCGGTCCACATTGCGCGCGACTCTGAAGGTGAGGTCACCGCCCTTCTCTTCCAAGAGCATCAAGAAGCCCCGCTCTGCCTTGGTGACCTCGATCACCTGGTCCATGGCCAGATCGAGCACTTGATCCAGATCCAGCGTGGAGTTGATGACCTGGCTCACGTCGTAGAGGGCTGCAAGCTGGGCAGGATCCTTCCTCTGCGTATCCAGTTCGCTGGCTATTCCTCTGATGGATCTCTCCAGGTCCGGAAGCCAGACCTCAACTCGCCGAGCCGTGTCCAGCATCTGGGGCACTCGCTCCGCCACCGGCCCGAGAGACCGCAACTCGGAGGGTTGCCCGGCCTCACCCAAGCCGGCCTCCCGTAGCTGCTCCAAGCTGGCCTGCCCCTGCTCAAGGAAAGCCCGCATCTCTTTCAGATACTGATGCAGAGAATCCAGCCGTTGCAGATCTCCATCGGTCATGCTGGTCTGTCACCGTTGATGCGTGATCAGAGCCTGGGCGCACCCGTAACAAGAACAGACGCGCGCGCCAGGACCGATGCGGCGGACGCAGGTCAGCCTCTCGGCCGTGCTGACGCCGTGCCATCCCCAGACTAGACCCCTCCGCTCCTCTACCGTCTGGCGCAGCCGACATTATAGGGGATTCGCGGGCCCGGAGCAATACATTCTGGTGGATGCAAGATGTCCGTCGTAGCGAAATGCAGTGAAGACATCCTGAGCCGATCAGAGGGCAAGCCGGGAACTTCACAGCACGTATTGGGGGGAGGCACGGTCTCTACGTACCTACATCCGATGACCTGCCTCAACGCCATCCTCGCAGCTATCTGAGCTTCTGCCGGAGACCAAGCCAAGACAAGAAGTAGACAAAGGCTGCGATCAGGTACAGAGCTTTGATGCCGAAGATGAGGGAGCTGTACTCCAGCATGCCCCCCACAACAGATCCCAGGAGGTTGGAGCCGAAGGCCAGCTCAACGGTCTTCATTCTGCTCAGAGAGGTTGCGAAAATGATCCCGGCAAAGAACAGGGGGAGCGATATCAGAAAGCCCGAGACCAGCCCCCTCAGGATGAAGTGCTGTCCCAGGATGCCGCTCACGGGCACTGCGTAGTTGAGGACCAACGAGCTCAGCAATAGGAGATAATACGGCCTCAAGTCGCCGGGCTTGAACCTGCGCACCACCAGATTGGCACCCAGGATCATGATCAGGATCGAGGAGATGACCACAGAGTTGACGATCCAGGTGGAGCCGAAAAGCAGGGCCATCTCGGTGATGGACTTGGTCTCTAGCAGAAAGAAGGCGCAGCCCAGGAAGAAGAAGTGAGAGTTAACCCTGGCAGATTCAGGAAAGAGCCGCAACACCATGGGAACAGAAAGCACGAAAACGACGAGCAGGAGCTGCCAGTAAACGTCCGGTACGCTACGCTCTCGGAGATACAGATAGGGCCAGTCATCGGTCGCGGGAGGAATCGGATCTTCGTGACCGAGGCGCTTCTCCGCTGCTAACTGTTCAAGACGATGCTGCTCCGTCAGTTCCACACCCGGTAGACCCGGCCCCACAACGAAGGCTATCCCGCCATCGTAGCCAACCTCCAAGGCCAGGGGTGCGCTATCGAAAACCGTGGTCAGCATGTCCTGGAGGCGGTCTCCGATCCACTTCTTGGCCACCGAGAAGGTGAGCACCAGTACGCCACGCTCCTTGAGGTGATCCCTGGCCTCCTCCAAACACTCCAACGTATACACGAAGTTGTCCAGTCGCACACTTGACATGCTTGAAAAGAGTGTGTGCGAATCAAGGAAACCAAAGACGATCAGGTCGTACTTCTTGTCACTCTTTTCGAAGTAGGAACGGGCATCGTCGATGACCAGAGCGACTCGCGGCGATTGGTACGGCTTCTCTGGGTGGAGTTTCAGACCCAGTTCCGCTATCTCAGGGTCGATCTCGACGGCGTCCACATGATCGACGCCGTGCCTCAAGGCGCTGGCTACATCGTTGCCGGCCCCCGCGCCGACGACCAGGACGTCCCCCCAACTGACGAAGTCGTAGGGGAGAGCGTAGGCGCGCTGGGCGATCTCCACATCTGGGGACAGGTATCCATAGCGGGCCACGTATTCTGGTGACAGATCGAGGGCCTTCTGGTGGTAATCTTGATTCACGACCAGTCTGTAACCCCATGGCACACCCTCGTCCGCCCCACCCTCCCCTCCCAGCATGATCGTCTGCACGTCGATTCTGTAGTAGGGAGACCACAACGACTCTCCCCGATTGAGAAACAACAGCGCGAGGCAGACGGTCGCCAAAGCCGCGCTGCCCAGCAGCACTGTCATCCTGCCCCGCAGGAACCAAAGTGAAAGCAACAGCGCCAACAGAAACCAAGAGAAGGGAGGCAGGCTGAGAAAGGACATGATCGAGAAGGCCCAGATACCGAGCAGACTACCCAGAATGTTGATGGTGTAGCCAGTCAGAGGCCGAAACTCGTTTATCAGCCTCCCAGTCAACTGGCCAAAGGGCAGAAAGATGACCATCGTCAGGAAAAAGAAGATGACGATCGTCCCAAAGAAGACCGCAACCGTGAAGATGGATGACCGGATCGTAAGCGACCAGATAAACTCGTCCTGGGTCGGATACCTGATCAGGTCAAAGACGTGGGTTCTAGACCCCAAGAGGGTGAGAGCACACAGGAGAGTGATCAGAGGTATCGCGGCTGGGAACAGGTTCTCACGCCGTCGCACGAGGGCAAAGCCGATACCTAGCCCCATGAAGGCCGCGAGCAGTGGTAGATTCTTGAAGTAGGCGAAGAGGCGGAACTCCTCCGAAAGCCACCTGATGACCAACATCTCGAAGAACAGCCCCAAGAAGCTGATCAGAAACAGATCAATAGCCTTAAGCTTCATTCCCTTGTCTGCATAGGAATCCTCACCCGTACGGAAGAGGCGACCAGAAGCTTCCGGGAACTTACCCCGGAACAGACGAAGCAAGGAGGCGGCCAACATCACCAGAATTCCGAAGCCTATCGCCGCCATTTGAAGCAGGCCGAAGGCTGTCATTATGACGTCTTCTGAGAGATCCTGCGCTCTAATCCGCTCCGCGGCAAGAGAGTACCGGGAAGCGACACCCAGCAAGATCAGCAGCAATCCCGCCAGAAACAGAAGCAGGTATGACCATTTCCCTCTGATCACATTCCACAGAACTCTCACGTCTCCTCTTCTTTCATCCATCGTGATCTCCCCTTCCTCTCAGAGGCAACTGTGACTAGCAGCGAGAGAGGTAGGAGCAGACATTCCAACCTACATCGTCCTGGCCCAGAATGCTAGCACTCATACTCGCTGGAGCGAGGTACCTCCCGTTGGCGAAACACGCTGCGCCACAACGCGAATCCCGCCCCCATAACGAGCATGAAACAAGCGATATGGAAAGCGTGAACCGCGAACTGAGGCAAACCGAGAGCGACCAGGTCGCCTGCACTTAGATCGAACTCTCCTCCACCCAATAGGAGTTGTAGATGGCCAATCAAGGGCGAATACTCGGGAATGAAGAGCAATTTGGTCAAATCGTTGATGACCAACATGTATTGATTGAAGTCAATAGCCACGCCCAGGAACTGGACGAAGACGCTGATGATGGTCAAAGCGAGAAGGCTGACGTGGCGGGCTATCCCTCCTGGCCACAAAGCTCCCAGCGGCAATATCAAGAAGGGAAGGGTCGGCACTAGAAAGCGTGGGCCCCAGGACCATCCACCGTACCAACTCCACCAGCCAGCGTGCAATAGAAGATAAGCGCCGAATATGGCAGTGAACAAGACAGCTTCCCCCTTGCGACTCGCCTTGTAGAGGGCAACCAGAGCCAAAGGCGCCACGACGGTCACAGGCACGTAGAGCAGAAGGCTCTTCCCTGAACTGATCAGCAGGCCATGAAGGCCCACATACCAAGGTGTACTCCAGCCCTCCTCGTAGTAACCCCCAGTGAAGGGCTGGCCAAAGGCGTAGTAGTTATAGAGACAAGCCACTACCAGAAGGACACCTGCCGGGGCTAGAAAAGCCAGTAGACGCCTCCAGGACGATATGCGATGGCCAGCGGGCTGCGAATCCTCAGCGCTGGGGTACATGCCCAATCGCCAGCGGCGAGGAGTAGCTCTTGATACTATGGGGCGAAATGATCTCAGAGCCGAAGCGATAGGCAGAGAATAGGCCAGGAAAAGTGGCAAGACAACCACGCTAGACAGCTTGGTCAGAAAAGCATATCCCAGAAGACCGCCAGCCAAAATGAGTTGCTTCAGTTCCCCCTGCTCTTTGAAGACGAAGAGGAAGTAGGCTGTGGCCAGCAGACAAAACGCAGACAAAGTATCGCTGAAGTAGAACTTGGCGTAAGGCCAAGCCATCGTTCCCAGACCGTAGGCCAGGGCCAGGCCTATCCCGAGCCGCGCCGAGCGATAGAGCCGGCTGGCGAAGGAGAAGAGAAGGACACAGATCACGGCAGTGATAATCTGATTGAGGCGAGGCACGAAAAGGAAAACCAAGGCTGCGTAGTCAGTCCCTGGCAGGATGGTATTGATGCCCTTAGCCAACAAGTAGAGAGGGATGGCGATCAGAGGCTGGCCCAGCCCATAACGGCTATAACACCTGCCGTCAAGGCCACGTACCGCATTGGGAAGTCTGCTACTGCAAGGGACAGCCAAGTCATGACGATCCACGATGCTCGAGGTCGTTCGCAACATGGTTTCGCCGTCGGTCGAATAGACCCCTTCCCCCACACTTAGTAGATAGAGGGCGAGAAAGAAGAGAAAGATCAACCATACGGTTCTTCGCTTGCTATTCTGCATCGTCAGCGCGAATACGGACCCTTCCCACCCGGACATACTCCTTATCAGAGCCTTCAATGGGAAGATACGTCTGGGTGGTGGGATCATAGAGACGAACCCATAATCTGTGTATTCCAGGGGAAGCAGACGGGGCTATCAGCAGATCGAAGCGATCGCGTACGGCCTCTGCTTTCTGCCAGAGGGTAGTAGGATAGTCGCCATCAAGGGGGTGGCGCAGCAGCTCCCCCCAGACGTTTCCCGCGCTATCTGTGAAGAAGAGGGAGATTCGATAGTCTGACGCTGGTTTTGCCAAAGCCTGCCAATAAAGGCTCACATGGATGGTATCGCCGGGATTGACCTCGACAGGTCCCAAGTCGCAGCCCAATAGGTTGAGCTGGTGATCGAAATCCGCCTGGCGCACACGCGGGATATCCAACTCCTCGACGGTGGGAGGGGGCACAGCCCTGGTGACAAAGAAAGGCTCCGAAGTTAGCGTACCCTCCGCCAAAGCAACGCCTTCAACCGTAGGCACCAGGCGTTCTCCAGTGATCAGATCATAGATACCTATGTTCACCTGATACTCCAGAGGCGCCGCGTCAGGAGGAATCGTCAGGTCAAACCACTGGATGACCAGATCCCCTTGTATCCAACTGGACACTGGATAGCCCAGAGCATCAGCTTGAGCCCAGACATGACCACGCCTATCCAATAGGTGGGCAAAGAAGGCATAGAGCAGGTCTGGCCTGATGGGCTGGGACACACGCCAGTACAGAAGCAGGGGAAGCTGGGCACCTGCCTCGACAGCTGTGGGCAGATCATAGCCCAGCAGCTCCACCCTGTCCTCGAGCTCCACGGAGAGCGGGTTTGCGGGCTCGACGGCTCGCAACTCCGACAGCTCCTGAGGGCTGAGGCGATAGACAACGAAGGCAGGCTCGCCGCGGGGATCGAGGACGGTCTCAGCGACGGGCAGATGTGAAAAGAAGTGATTTTCCAAGTCCTCGCGCAGCGGGCCCGTCGCCGGGAACACGTAGACGGTTTCCGCAGAAGTGCCGCTTTCTGGCAGTACGAGAGTCTGTTGTCCATCGAACCACCGGATGGGGCGTTCTTCACCCATCATGAAGGTCAAAACCTGTTGGTCCAGGTCTCCCGCGAATGGTGCCGATACACAGACTACTTCATCGGTGACACTCTCCTCCAGATATTGCGCCACCGCGGTTAGGTCGGCCCGGTAGATGTCCCGGACTTCGGCATTCTGAGCCCAAACGCCGAAGTAGTCGCGGTAGGTCCACAGGGCGTTCGCTGAAAGCAATACGACCACCGCGCCCGTCAAGGCCATGGTTCCTTTGTGGGCGAATCTGCGGCCCACCCAGTCGAAAGAGATATCCAGGGCCAGCGCCGGTAGGATGTAGATCGCGGTCAGCGAGCCGATGGCCCTCAGCGTCGAAGGGCTATTCCGAGTGACGGCGGCGGGCACCACGTTGGTACACAGCCAGAGGAACAGAAACGCATACTCCGGCCTGCGGATCCTGCGCAGGCAGATGACGACTCCCCCACCAAAGAGCGCGAACGTGATCGGATCGAAGACGGGCCGTCCCGCCAGGTTATACCGCCATTCCGGGTCCCCTCGAAGCCCGAACATGCCCAGCACGTTCAGCACGTCAGTCACCAGGGGAGCCGGCTCTCCGGCCACAAACCGGCTGAGGTGATCGCTCAGATCGCGCGCGCGAGCGCTGGACACGGCTGGATGCGTGTAGACGTGATACAGCATGGGGAGAGCGACGATCGCCGCGACGACCAGAACCAACAAGATGCCCCGCCACCTCCGGCGCAGGAGGTCCCGCTGAAAGGGGAGCTGGTAGAGAAGCAGAAAGAGCAGGATGGTCACTGGGATCAGGAAGCCAGAGGTGTAAGTGTAGAAGCTCACCCCCAGACACAAACCAGCCAGAGCGAAGCAAGCGATCCTTCCCGTCCTCAGAGCCAACCAGTACAGATAGAAGCTGGTCGCGCCCATCACAAACAGCGTAATGGGGCGCAAGGCAACACGGCTATCGAAGACATGCCAGAAAGAGATCGCCAAAGCGGCCGCAGTCAGGACCGCAACCCGCCTCCCAAACAACTCCCGGGCCAACCGGTAGCTGAGAACGATGCTCAGGATGGCACATACCAGAGAGACAAAGCGGAGGGCGAAGAAGTTCCGGCCGAAAAGCGAGATGGAAACCGCAGCGAGGTACGGGAAGAGCGCCTCCTCCCCGCCGTTGGCGTCGAAATAGACCGGCCATCCCCCATCAAGTATGTCCAGCGCGAAGTTGGCCTTGAAGATCTCGTCGTGCTGCAGGCCTGGAGGCGCAGCCTCGAAGAGATGTGTTCTGAAGAAGGTAGCTACCAGTAGAAAGACGACCAGGAGCGCCGTTTCCCAGGGCACGCCAGAGGCTGCCAGCACCTCCCGCACTCGGTTCAACAGACCACCTCACCAACCAACGCCAGGCATAAACGCATTACATCAACCCACATGGCGCGCCCCCAAACTCACACAACCGGGTGATGGGCAAAGGACGCGGCACCATAGCCGCCGAAGGAAGCTCCACAAGCAGCCCAGACAGGTTCACTGACGACTCTTTGGCAAAGCGCACCTATCGCACCTGTACGGAAGTGGCATCTAGGAGGATGCGGTCCCCGATGATA
Organism: uncultured Anaerolineales bacterium; assembly: GCA_964577995.1. Lineage (GTDB taxonomy): Bacteria > Chloroflexota > Anaerolineae > UBA7937 > B3-Chlor > JAUVXJ01. Next base: position 584 of record CAZOBP010000052.1, on the reverse strand, counting down.
TCTCCCTCAGCATCAAGGATAGACAGCCGTGCCATGGTCGCCAGGTCGTACATGCCTGTCTCCAGAACGTACTCGCCAGGCGGAGCGCCAGTCTGAACGACGATCTCGTATTCGTCAACCACGTACTCGCCAGCGAGCCAACCGCTGGTAGGCAACGTACCTCCGCCAGGCATGCCGTCTTTCTGGCCCCAGATTCGATTCTCACCGTCGATGAGATGGTTGAACACCGTATACGACGTATCCATTTCTGCAAGGGCTTCCCAGTAGAGAGTCAGGCGTAGAGTCCCTCCGGCGGATACGCCCTGCGTGTCGAGATCGTATCCCAGGAAGCGCACGGTGTCGCCGAGTTGAAGCGACATTGGATGAGTTATGGACTCAGGGGCCTGAGTCTGGTGCGCTCTGCCCTGGACCTCCACAGTGCCCAAGACAAGACTCTCACCCCAGTCGAGACCCCACCGACGCAGCGGTACCCGCAGTCCGTCGGCGGCCGTGTACACGGCGAGGATCAGTCGATAGCGCCCGCTGGGAGTCCCAGCCGGGATGGTCGGGCTCTGCTGACCGCGTATCAACTCCCCCGCCGTCCA
>CAZOBP010000051.1:0-16786 GCA_964577995.1 uncultured Anaerolineales bacterium | reverse complement strand
GCGGGTCGGCCCTCATGACATTGCCCGTAGAAGGGATCGGCCTGGAGGACATGGAGGCGCTTACCTCGTCCCTCCTGCGCTGCGGGGCCACCATCAACGAAATCAACACCATACGCAAGCACCTGTCGCAGATCAAGGGAGGGAATCTCTCGCGGGCTGCCTACCCGGCCGACGTAGCCTCCCTCATCTTGTCCGACGTCGTCGGCAACCACCTCGACGTCATCGCCTCAGGTCCCACTGTACCGGACTCTAGCAGTTTCGCCGATGCGTACGAGATAGTGCAGAGGTACGATCTGGAGGCGGAGTTACCTTTTTCCATCATCGAACACCTGCGCCGGGGCAGAGACGGGGCCGTGCCGGAGACGCCCAAGGAGGGCGATTCCCTATTCGCCAAGACCTACAACCTGATCATCGCCAGCAACGAGATCGCGGCTCAAGCCGCTATAGAGCAGGCGAGGGACGCAGGTTTCCACACCCTGCTCCTCTCCACCTTCGTGGAAGGCGAGGCTCGGGAGGTGGCGCACGTCTTCAGTGCGGTCGCCAAGGAGATACTGCACTCAGGGCGTCCAGTGCCCCAGCCCGCGTGTCTCGTAGCTGGCGGGGAGACGACGGTAAACATCCGGGGCCAAGGCAAGGGCGGGCGCAATCAGGAACTGGCCCTCTCCGCGGCCATTCAGCTCGACGGCTTGAATCAAACGATGATCGTCGCCCTGGCCACCGATGGTACGGATGGCCCGACGGATGCGGCCGGAGCTATCGCCGATGGGTCAACGCTTCGGCGCGCTCGATCCAAAAAGTTGTTGGCCAGGGAATACCTGGCCAACAACGATTCGTACCACTTCTTCGAGGAGTTGGACGACCTGATCCTGACCGGGCCGACCAACACCAATGTCAACGATCTGACCTTCGTCTTCGTGTTCTAGCGACGCCACGGCGTGGGCCGAACGTCTACCTCCCGAGTCCCTTCGGCGCCGCTAAGAGCCCTGCCTATCCAGGCACCGTCTCCTTGGCTTCCTCCACAAACGGGAAGGTAGACCCGCCGATAGGCAACACAATGACGTCGGCCGTGGGATACTCCTTGGACAACTGCGCAAGGGCATCCTCCACGGACGCAGCATGCCCTATCTCCATGTCCGCCAACTGCTGCTTCGTCAGACCGTCGGTGACCACCAGAAGCGTCTTGGTGGACAATAGCCGGCGCAGGCGGGACGCCATAGGACCTCCCGTGGTGTTGGCCTTGCCCTCCGCCATCCAGTCTATCACCTCGTCGGCACCAGGCATCTCAGACAGCGTCTCATACATCAGCGGGCCCGCTCCGTCGGGACACGCAGACAGCAGAACCACCACACCACCATCCCTGGTGATCTCATCGGCCAGAAGGATCGACTTCCCCGACTGGATGAGGTTCGTCTCCAGAGGGTATCCCGAAGTGATGGTCACGTCAGCCAGCTTCGGCACAGGCGCCCCGTAGACCTCCGTCAGGCCCTTGATCGCTTCACGCTGCTCGGCCTCCACGTCACCCACGTACACCTTGTAGATCTTCTTTTCTGAGTTGAGAAGGCAGTCGATCTTCATGGTCAGCCCTACGATGCGCGCTGCCTCCAACATATCTTCCCAGACCGGGTTCCCATCCGTGATCCCCTGCGTCGTATCGGGCTCCCTCATCAGCACGTGATTGTGGCGGACCGAGGCTCTGCCCGAAATCCCTGGGAGCACCATCTTCGGACCACCGCCGTAGCCAGCGAAGTAGTGGGGGTTGATGGTTCCGATTCCGACCTTGAACCCGGCCTCCATTACCTTGCGGTTGGCCCAGCAAGGCGTGCCCCTGCTGGTGGTCCCGACCTTGATCAGATTGCTATCGTCGTCCGCGTCGTGGACGCTGACCTTCACCCTCTCTAAGACCTCACCGCCTAGCTTGGCGCGCAGCTCCTCCTGCGCTATCTCGCGGTGAGTACCCCTGCCAATGATGATCTCGATGTTATCATCGCCGATGCCGAGCGCGTTCAACTCGTTGATCAACGGCAAGGCCACCTCACCCACGGGGCAGGGTCGGGTCTGATCCTCACTGATAATCACCACTGTCTTGTATTCTAGCGCCCCTATCACGTCCGCCAACGGGGACATCCCGATGGGATTCTCCAAGCCCTGTTTCACGAGGCGCTCGACGCTCTCTGCGGCTGGCACATCCTTGGGCTCGCTCATCGCCAACAGATTCCACCGCTCAGGGAGGTCGAACGTTAGAGCCTGGTTGTTGTAGTGTCCTTTCGCCTTCTGCACCATTCTTCGTGAACCTCCACTCTGTGCACCTCGGTGCACTATATCTCTCTGCTTCGATTATCACACACGGATACTGCAAAGTCAACCAGCCAAAGTGCCAATCGGCCAGACCGCGTAGTTCTTGGCGAATGGAGTGTCTCGAGGTGGGCTGCTTCCTACTCCTCCTCTTCCACGGGGAAACGCGGCAGCACCACTGCTTCCTCCGCGACCAGCACCTTGTCGCCGACGACCAGAGCCCTCTTGTCCTTCTCCGGAGCAGGCTTCTCGCCCGGTGCCAGAGAGAAGATACGCAACTCGGCGCCCTCTCTGGCCCGTTTAGCCTCGACGTAGGCCATACCCAACTGGTAGCTCTCCACGTCGATCGAGCAACTGGTAACGGCCCCCAGATACTCTCCTCTGCGCGTCACTACCACATCGCCGGTCCTGATGGCCCTGATGCCCTTGTCCTTCATGCGGAAACGCACAATCTGCATAGTGCGGCGGGCTTCTCGCTTCAGGTGAGCATCTCTGCCGACGAAATAGGGCTTGTGCAGCTTCACATACGGTGCGAATCCAGCCCCCGTCGGGGAGATATCGAATTCGCCAGCTAGTTCGTGCCCATAGAGCGGCAGCCCTGCTTCGGTCCTCGTGGAGTCACGGGCGCCGAGCCCTGCCGGCCTCACGCCCAGGTCCTCACCGCGCTCCAGCACGAGATTCCACAACTCGACTGCGTGCCTGGGATGCACGTACAACTCATAGGCGACGTCCTCTCCCGTGTAGCCCGTCCTGGACACTATGATGTCAAGGCCCGACAACTGTGCCTCGATGAACTCGGTACGGCTGATCCGTGCCAGCCTATCCCGTTCCACCGCATCTTCGGCCAGCCTCTGAAGAATGGCCAATGAATGGGGTCCCTGAAGCGCGATGTCCACTCGCTGGTCCTCGCCGGAGGATGAATCCTTCAGGTCCCGGATGGTCACCTCTCCCTCAATCTCCTTATCCGGATGCGCACGATCTATCACGCAGCGCTGGGAATTGACCGCCCTCAGCCACGCCAGGTCCTTCTCCGCGTTTGCGGCATTGACCACGATCATGTAGCGATCCACAGAGCGGCGATAGACCATGATATCGTCTATCACGTGCCCATCTGGGTCCAGAAGGTAAGAGTAGTGGGACTGCCCATCCTCCAGCCACCTGACGTAGTTAGTGCCTACCACATCCAAGAAGCTGGCTGCGTGCTTCCCAGACACCTCAAGCACGCCCATGTGGGCTACGTCGAACAGCCCGGCCGTTTGTCGGACAGCCCGATGCTCCTCAAGTACCGTGGTGTACCAAACAGGCATCTCCCACCCAGCGAAGGGTACGATCTTGCGCGTGAGCTTGCGATGCTCCTCATACAGCGGCGTCCGTCTGAGTTCACCCTCCTTCTCCTCCCACGCAAACTCCTGCTTCTGCACGCTGGGTCTGAGGCCATCGAGGGGCTTCTGACCCACGACATACGTCTTGGAGAGATGGAAGTGAGAAGCGAACCCACCCTTCCAGAGGGAGACACCATCACGTCTCTTCTCGTCGGGAGCATAAGAAGGCAGCCCCGCGTCGAGACGCAGCGCATCCCTGGCTGCGACGCCCGCCGGCTTGGCACCAGACTCTAGGAGCACCCGCCACACGTCGGATACGCTATCAGGATGAACCACAATCTCGTACCGATCTTCGTTTTCGGTCAGGCCATTGCGGTGCACCAACACCTCAGCGCCACCGATCTCGCCGCGCCAAGATGTATGGTTCTCCAGTTCAGAGAGAGAGCCGCCTGCTCGTCTCAAGACGCTCAAGGATTCCGGTCCGCTCAGTGCCAGAGCCACCCTACGGCATGAGCGGTCCAACGTCTCAGCCAGATCCTTCACCACCGCCGGACCCTGGACCTTGCGATATATGTCGTCGTTGTCGAAGGTGACGTAGCAGTCTGAAAGACCGCGTAACCAGGCCTTGACCCTCTCGGTGTTCGCGGGGTTAGTGAACACCAGGTATCGCTCACGACCACGCTTGTCCCTCTCCAGCTCCAGTATGGAGACATCGTCGATGAGCAGACCGTCCTTGTCCAGGAGAAACGAGCGTTGGCTGGAGCTGGGCGTCAGCGCTGCCACGTTGTTGGTGCTCACCTCCTGGAGGAAAGGTCTGGCCCGGGCGCCGCTGACCTCCAGTAGGCCCGTGTCGCCCAGGTCGAAGATGGCCGCCGAGTTCTTGGCCGTCTCCAGCTCCTCCTCCTTGCCCTCATAGCGAAGCGGCACCTCCCACCCGTGGATCTCGGCCATGTCGGCCTTGAGGTTGCGATGCTCGTCCAGCAGCGGCGTGGCCTTCGTTGACGAGAGCTTCGGGAGCCAGAAGTAGTGGGGGTATCCATCGTGCCTCGTCTCGTCCTCAGCGGCGGCCCTGCCGGCCAGTTGAGCTACCGTAGACTTCATCTCCTCCAGCAGGTAGAGGTCTATCTTGCCACGCGGCAGCTCGCCCGTCATTCCGGTGTACTGGAAAGGCTTGATGCCAGTCAGGACCCTGTGGATGATCCCTGCCAACTCGTCCATATCCTCAGGCCCCAGCCCCCTTTGGGTGACCCACGGTGTGCCCAGACGGATCCCGCTGGCATCGGCTGCGCTTTCGTCGCCCGGAATGGTGTTCTTGTTGGTCACCAAGCCACACAGCTCCAGAATCCGGGCGGCTATCTCTCCCTTCATGGGAAAGCCAGTCTCCGTCTCTACGGCATTGAGGTCAATCACCAGCAGGTGGGTGTTCGTGCCACCGTAGGCCAGCCGCAGCCCTCGTTTCTGCAACCCTTCCGCCAGGGCCACAGCGTTCTTCACGACTCTCTGCTGTAGACGCTTGAACTCCTCTGTCTGAGCGAGCTTGAAGGCCACCGCCATGGCGGCGAACTTATTCACGTGAGGTCCACCCTGTTCCCCCGGGAAGACTGCGTTGTCTATCAACTTGGCCTTGTCCTCGTCGGTGGTCAAGATCACCGCCCCACGAGGTCCACATACGGTCTTGTGAGTAGTGAAAGCGATCACGTCCGCGTAGCCAACGGGCGTCGGGTACACTCCGGCGATGACCATTCCAGCGGGGTGAGATATGTCGGCGAAGAGCACACATCCCCCGGGCACGGCGTCTGCGATCTCCCTGAACTTCTTCCAGTCAGGGGCCCAGGGATAGGAAGTATAGCCAGCGATGATCATTTTGGGACGGTGCTCGACCGCCAGCTCCATGATCCGGTCGTAGTCCAGACGCTCGGTACGCCTGTCGACCTCGTAGGAGACTATCTTGTAGTTCTTTCCGGAGCGGTTGTACTCGCTGCCGTGAGTGAGGTGACCTCCGTGGGCCAGGTTCATGCCCATCACGGTATCTCCCGGCTCCACCATCGCATCATAGACAGAGTTGTTGGCCGCTGCACCCGACAGGGGCTGGATGTTCACGAAGATCTGATCGGCACCGATCATATCAGTGGCGAAACACTGGGCGCAGCGGCGCCTGGCCAGCGTCTCCACGAAGTGCACGTAGTCGCACCCCTTGTAGAACCTGCGATCAGCGTATCGGCGGTAGTAAGCCAACTGATGATCGATATCTAGCAGCAGCTCCTCGTCATCTCTGGTCATCCGCGGCGGAGGGTAGCCCTCCGCGTAGACATTGGTGAACACGGAACTCAGCGCCTGGCGAACCGGCAGCGAGGCGAAGCTCTCAGACGGGATGAGGATCAGTCTCCTGGCTTGCCGCTCCTCCTCGAACCTTATGAGAAGATCTATGTCAGGATCCACCTCCGAGATCGTCCTCCGAATGATGAAATCCTCTCTCTTGTCTACCATTTCAGCTCCTCAAGGAGATGTGTCCGACCGGCCTCCCGGAACGCAGCCGACACCACAGCGTTGCTCGCCGAGGTCCAGGGTGATAGACACTCAATCCTCGACGACACGCCAGTACTCCATCTCCTCCTCCATCTGGTCCTTCATCTGCTCGGCCAGGTACTCCGGCACCTTCACGTACATGGCCGTGGCCTCCACCGCCACCGTATCGTCACTCAGCCGAATCTCTCCCCGCCCCTCGACCGCGCGGCTCCGAACACGCGTGAGCTCTCCCATCAGCGTGAGTTCCTCTCCGATGGGCACCGGTTTCCTATACCGTAGCTCCGCCCTGGCCGTCATCATCCACGGGGATGTCACGTCCAACTCCATCGCTGCGCGTCCGATCACCTCATCTAGAAGCGCGAAGGTGATCCCCCCATGCAACACACCTGGATAGCCCTGATGCTCGTCGCTGGCGGTGAACCTGGCCCATGCCCGCTCTCCATCGCCCTCGAAGATGATCTTGAGCCCTATCGGGTTTTGCATACCGCAGACGAAGCACATGCGGGAATTCGGCTGTCGTTGTCTCATCCGGCCACCCTTCTCCTGAGGTCTCCAGCTCCCTCCTCGTCTTCAGATAACACCTGCGGGGAGGTACCTGCCTACTACCAGGCACGCGTCTTGCCCCCCCAGACCAAACGAGTTGGAGAGTATAACGTTGACTGCGGCCCTACGTGCCACGTTGGGAACATAGTCTAGATCGCACCCTGGATCGGGCGTCTCGTAGTTGATGGTGGGATGAATGATCCCGTGCTCGATAGTAAGGGCGCAGACGATGGTCTCCATAGCACCAGCGCCTCCAAACATGTGTCCAATCATGGACTTGGTGGAACTCACTGGAACACGGTAGGCATGCTCACCGAAGACCTTCTTGATGGCCACTGTCTCCATAGCATCGTTGAGCACCGTTGACGTACCGTGAGCGTTTATGTAGTCCACATCCTCCGGACCGGCGCCAGCATCCTGAAGAGCCCAGCGAATGGCCCTGGCAGCTCCCTCGGCCTCAGGATCGGGGGCTGCCAGATTGTAGGCATCCGAGGTGGCCGAGTATCCCAGGATCTCTGCATAGATGTGGGCGCCCCGGTTCAGCGCGTGGGAAAGCTCCTCCAGTACCAAGATTCCACACCCTTCGGAGCAGACAAAGCCATCCCGATCTTTGTCGAATGGACGAGATGCCCCCTGGGGATCATCGTTGCGGGTGGATAGACCGCGCATGGCAGAGAAGCCAGCGAGGCCGATCTCTGCGCTGGAGCTCTCCGTACCCCCTGCGACCATCACCTGAGCTCCTCCCCGCCGTATGACCTCCGCCGCTTCTCCCACTGCTTGCAGACCCGCTGCACACGCCGTGGTGATGGTGTTGTTGTATCCTTTGAACCCATAGATGTGACACACGTGGAACGCCGCCATGTTGGGCACCGTCCTCACCAGGTAGAAGGGAGAGACGCGCTTTCCGGCGATCAGATTGCGTATAGCCTCGTCCGTGGCATCCAACCCGCCAATCGCCGACCCCAGTAGGACACCTACTCGCTCCGGATCGAGCCCATCGACCGGGAATTGCGCGTCCTCCAGTGCCTCCTTGGTGGCAGCCACGGCGAGCTGGCTGAATCGTTCCATGCGGCGCGCTTCCTTGCGGGGCATGTACTCCGCTGGGTCGAAACCCTTCACTTCGCCGCCGATCTTGGTTGGGTACTTGCTGGCGTCTATCTGCGTTAGGAGGTCGATGCCGGATCTGCCCTCTATCAGCCCCTGCCAAGTACCCTTGACATCAAGAGCGAGGGGAGTGATGGCGCCCATGCCGGTGATGACGACACGAAACCGAGTCCTCAACTGCGCCAAGAGGTCTCCCAATCGATCCTCAGCAAGGCCCTCGCTCGAGCGTAATTCGCCCTCCAACTCGTCCAGATGCTTGCGCAGAGTCGCCCTCACGTCGGCAGGAAGCTGTCGTAACTGGTGCTTGACGTCGAGCATTGGCTTCCCCTCCATGGTCCCTCGATACGCGCCTAGAGCCGGACTTCAGTAAGACGTTGGGTTATTGCGTTCAGCATTCCCGTTTCCACTGCTCGCTTGGCGGCGGCGATCCCATTCTTGACCGCCTTGGAATTCGACCGACCGTGCCCCACTAGAACGACACCGTTAACCCCCAACAAGGGCACCCCGCCAACCTCCGCATAGTCCAGGACTTTCCTCGCTCTTTGAAAAGCGGGCTTCGCGAGGGCGCCCCCGATAGCCGTCACCGCACTGCTCTTGATCTCGCTCTCAATCACTCCCATCAGGAACTTGGTCAAGCCTTCGGACAGTTTGATGATCACGTTGCCCATCAGACCGTCCGTCACCACCACGTCGGCGAGACCCAACGGTATGTCCTTGCCTTCCACGTTTCCAACGAAGTTGGGCTGGTTCTCCTTCAGCAGCTCGTAGGCCTCCTTGACCAAGGCACTGCCCTTGCCCTCTTCCTCCCCGTTGGAGACGATGCCCACCCTGGGCTCCCCAATGCCGAGCGCCGTCTGGACATACACACTACCCATGACGCCGAACTGAAGTAGCCACTCCGGCTTGCAGTCGGTATTGGCTCCTACGTCCAGCACGACACAATGGCCCTTGACAGTGGGATAGTGAGCGGTGAGAGCCGGTCGCTTGATGCCCGGTATGCGGGCCAGACGGAACAAGGCCGCCGCCATCACTCCCCCGGAATTGCCTGCTGAGAAGAAAGCATCGGCCTCACCGGCCTTGACCAGACTCATGCCCACTATCATGGACGAGTCCTGCTTGGTCTTGGCCGCAATGGCCGGTTCGTCCTCCATGCCGATCACCTCGCTGGCATGTACGATGGGAAGCTCCAAGCCGGACGTCTCATGTTTGGCAAGCTCTGGCGCCAGCAACTCCTGCTGGCCGACCAGAAGGACCTGGACCCCGTACTCGCGAGCCGCCCAGACAGCCCCTTCTACCGTCACTTCCGGTGCCCTGTCACCCCCCATAGCGTCCAGAGCTATTCTCATCGTTCTCCCCTTTCGCACTCCGGTGTAAGTTGCGCCCCCCGTGTGGGCCGGCGCCCTGCCTTCTAGAGCCAGAAGCCCATCAACCCCTCCGGGAGTGTCTGGCCTCGCCGACACCATGTGAACAGACCAAACGGTCCACAGCCTCCGCCAACCCCCTGCGCTCCCGCCTCAGAGAATGGCTACTCGGTGCCCCACTCGAAACATACACGCCTGGTCGCTGTGTCTCACCGGACCGAAGCTGCGCCGCATACCCCCCATTGCCCCAGCTACGATTCACCGCCAAAGGCGGACTACCTTCTCTGCCCAGAGAACCATGACAGTCGAGAACGCTTGGCACATGCACTCGGGTGGTAGGATCCCCACTGCAACGAGCAGACCGGAACCCCCAAAGGACCCGACTGGGGAAACCATACGCGTCGAGGGATTGCACAGAATCGTCACCAGCACGGAATTTTAGCAGCCCGGACCTCAGACGTCAAGTGGCGGAGGTCAATGGCGCTCCAAGCGTGCTGGTGAACCGGGCAGGTTGCCATGTCATCTCCCCTGCTCATTGCCAGATTAGCCGATGGGGTCTTCGTCATCCACGCCCATCGACGAGACCGCCAGATGGGAGCCGTTGCCGCCACACGAACGACCCTTCGCCTCCCCATCGGCTCGGAACCAGACCAATGGTGGATTGTGTGCCGACAGAGTGAATCACGCTGTAGCACTTGACAATTCTCAACAGTTGTATTATTATGGTCTGTAGGACGGCGCCAGAGCGGTGCGAATGACGAGATTGTCCAACGATTTGAGGGGATGGTCTGCAGTGAAGTCGGTCTCGGTTGCTGTCCCCGCGGTGCTTCGCAGGATGACGACCGAGATTTTTATTTCTAAACGAAGTTCGCATCAGTGCCACGATCGGACCAGCGAAACGAAACCGTTGGGAGATCGAAGAAGAGAGGTGGTGAGAAGTGCTAGATGAGCGTCCAACTCAAACGAGGGGAATCTCAGGATGAGTTGCTGAGGCGCTTTCGCAAGCAGGTGGCCAACAGCGGCATCCTCGGAGAACTCAGAAAGCGAAGATGGTTCGTGTCCAAGGGCGAGAAGCGAAGGATGCAGCGAAAGCGGGCCATACGCAAGGCCAGGCAGCGTCGCAACAGGAAGAGATAGTCTACAAGGCCTGCTGTGAGTCCATACTGTTGAGGCCCGATATGATCTTCACCGACAAAGTGCTGCGATGCACATCATGCGGAGCAGAATTCGTTTTCAGGGTTGAGCAACAAAGGGCATTGGCAGCCCAAGGCGAATCCGAGGACCCCCTGCTCTGTCCTGACTGTGAGGCACGCCGGGGGGAAGACCGCACATCGTCCGTCACACTTGCTGACCATGTCACTACACTTAGTGGCCATGTCAAGTGGTTCAGCATCAGAAGAGGATACGGCTTCATCACGCGGGACGACGGTGGTGGGGATGTATTCGTTCATCACTCTGGCATCCAGGGGGAGGATTTCAAAGCCCTCTTTGAAGGGCAGAGAGTAAGCTTCGACATTTTTGAGGAACCCAGAGGGCCAAAGGCCATCAACGTCGTTCCCCAAGAGGACACCTGAACCCAGCCACCCTCCTTTGTCTTGGGTGGTCTCCCAAGGGGGTTCCTATCTGTTCACCCCGCAGAAGACTCTTGGACGTGGATCCCTGAGCACGTGCGCCGTCAGCGTGGCGTCTGCTCCGTGCCGGGATCGGAGATCATGAGGTAGTCCTACGATGGATGACAAAGACCGCCAGTCAATCAGACAACGACTAGAAGCAGAGCTCGCTGAGACGATTGACGAGCTCCAGCGTCTGAACGAGAATCTGCAGGTCGAAGTCGAATACGGCCTGGGCGAAGGGGACCCCATCATCTATGAGCGCGAGATGAACATGGCCCTGCGGCGGCGCACCAGAAGGAAGGTCAACTCCCTGGAAGACGCCCTCCGCAGATTCGAGGAAGGCACCTACGGCATCTGCGAGAGATGTGGAAGAGAGATCAGCGCCCAGCGGCTCGAGGCCTTGCCCCACGCTCGCCTTTGTATAGAGTGCGCACAGAAAGCGAACAGGTAAAGGCATAGACTGCCTCGATCACCCTAGACGAACTACGAGAGACGCTGCCACGGTGGGAGCGTCTCTCTCCTGATCTGGCCACAAGGCAGCGGGGTCACGCAGATTGGACCATTCCAGTCGGCACCGCCTCGAGACACACCAACTTGACAGCGCGTCGCGCGGGTTGTACAATTGTACTAGTGGAAGTAGTATACTGCTGGAGCAGACATGCTCATTCGAATCGATCCCCACAGCGGCGTCCCCATCTATCTACAGATCATGGACCGCATCAAGCACCTGGTGGCCACCGGCACGCTCGAGCCTGGGAACCAGTTGCCCACCATCCGTCAACTCTCGGTAGACCTACGAGTTGATCCCAATACCGTGGTACATGCCTATCGGGAACTCGACCGTGAGGGCATCATATCCACCCAACAAGGTAGAGGGACTTTCATCAGCGAGCATCCGGACCGCGCACAACTGAGCCAAATGCGGCGGGAGAGGTTGAACGTCATAGTGGGCGACGCGCTTCTCGAGGCGCTCAGTCTCGGATACGCCGAGGAGGAAATCAGGGGCACTTTCGAGACGGGGCTCGCTCAATGGCTGACCCGCAACAGATCTGCGAACGAGCGCAACGGGAGGAATTAGCACAGGTCTTTCGTGGGCTCTGTGAAGAGAAGCAGAAGATAGGCGAGGACGAGCAGCTATCCGACTCATGAAGGCCCTCCAGCCTGGGTACTGCTCGCGATTCCCATGCGCCTCCAACGCGAGGTAGGAGGCTCGTCGTTTTCGAAATCAGTCAGCCGACATGGTTCTTGCCCTGCATCCTCGTAGACACCTCGCGCTGACGAGCAGACGATCCGCCCAGGCCGCGCGGAGTCGGTAGCCTCAAGCATCTGCCCTGGTGAAGAGCCTATGAGCTCCAGCAAGTCGAAGGTAGTTGTCGCTGTCCTGCTCTTCGTGGCATGTCTCGCCTGCTACTACGTCACACTGGCACCATCCATAAGCTGGGAACACGACGGTGTCGATAGCGGAGACCTGGTCACTGCCGCCTACACGCTCGGAGTTGCCCATCCCCCAGGCTATCCCCTATTCCTCTTGCTGGCCAACTCCTTCACTCTGTTGCCCTTCGGCGGAGTTGCCTACAGAGTGAACCTCATGTCAGCGTTCTTCGCCGCTGCGGCAGCAACGACTCTGTACTGGACTGCACTACTGGTCCAGCCTGGTGAGCCCGGTGGCGAGAGCAAGCTTATCATCGCGGCCGCGTCGGCCCTAGCCCTCGGTCTGTCGCGCACATTTTGGTCGCAGGCCATCATCGCCGAAGTCTACGCCCTCCACGCCTTCCTGATCGCCGCGATCCTCCTCTTGGCCACGGCCTTCAGGTCCACAGGCGAGCGCAAGCTGCTCTGGCTGCTGGGACTAGCCCTGGGGTTGAGCCTGAGCAACCATCTGTCCGCTGTCCTGTTCGTGCCGGGTACTCTGATTCTCCTCGTCCGACGACTGCGCTCTCAGCCAGCCGCTTTCCTGGAGATGGCCGGGTTCATGCTACTGGGGCTGAGCGTTTATGCCTACTTGCCCGTCCGCTCGATGCAGAACCCGCCCGTGAACTGGGGTGCTCCCCATACCTGGTCAGGCTTCTGGTGGACGGTGTCGGCGAGGATCTACAGAGATTATGCCTTCGGCCTTCCAATCGCCCATCTCCCCGCCCGCATCGCCAGTTGGCTGAGCATGCTTGGCCACCAGTTCACGTGGCTTGGACTCGCTCTTGGTCTCGCTGGCGTGTGGGAAATGTGGGACAGTGACCGCGACTACCTCGTCTTCACGCTCACATCATTCGTCGCCGTTGTGATCTACTCCCTGGCGTACAACACCTCAGATTCGTACGTCTACCTCATCCCGTCGTATCTGGTGTTCAGTTTGTGGATCGCCAGGGGAGCGAGCTTCCTGCTTCACGATCTCCTGCCATGGGAAGCAATAAGACGAGACCGTCCTTCGACTAGGTCCCGTCTGGAGCGACTGGCGAGTCTGTCGATGCTAGTCCTGCCGATGCTTCTCCTTAGCACCAATCTCCGGGCCCTGGACTTGAGCGAAGACAGAGAAGCGCGCGACTATGCAGTCCAGGTCTTCGCCGACACTCCTTCTGATGCAGTGATCATCGCCGACACGGATGCCCACATTTTCTCTCTCTGGTATGTCCGCTACGTCGAGGCCGCCGCACCCGAGGCCGTGGTTGTGGCCAAGGGCCTCTTCCACTACCAATGGTACAGAGATACGCTGACCCGGCAGCACCCGGAGATCATCGTGCCACCCGGCGAAGATGATCCCTACGCCTTGCTGTTTGCCTTCATCGACGCCAATCTGCCTCGGCGTCCCATCTACCTGACAGATCCCGATGATCTGATCTTGGACCGCTACTCTCACTCCCCTGTTGGCTCTCTCTACAGGCTGGGCGTGAAGGGGTAGGTGACTTCCCACTCGCCGTCCACCGGCTTCAGTTCCACCAGCAAGCGTGCAACCTTGCCGGTTCCTCCTAGCCGGTAGTGCAGAGAGACGCGGAAGTAGCGATACTCATCGCGCTGGGCTATCCTCTCCAGGGCGATCTCCTGCATCTCGATCTCTTCTCCGCCCAGCAACTCCTCTACCCTGCTGGCGAAATCGCTCTCAGACAGCTTGCGCCCCAGCACCATCAAGTCGGAATCGGGAGTCATCTCATACATCGTCGCGTAGTCGCCGTCGGCGAAAGCTGTGAAGTAGCTCTCTAGCGCGTTCTCGGCCGTGGGGCCGTAGCGCTGCTGGTACCACTGGTATCCCAGGTAGGCACCGATCCCGATAAGGAAGATGAGCACCGCACCGCCCACTGCAGCACCCCACAGCATCAAGCGTTCCCTCATGTCTCCTCCCCGATCAGGTGTTCCCGTTCATTTCTTCGCGCTTCCGCTAATCACAGCCAGGGAAGCCAGAGTGTCGCCTTTCTTCAGGCGCATCAGCGTTACCCCACGGGTAGCTCGCCCCTGCTGCGAGATGTTCTCCACCGTTGTCCGCAGTACCATGCCTTTGGCCGAGATCAACGTCACCTCGTCTTTCGGCCCCACCACTGTAGCATCTACGATCTTGCCGACCTCGTCCAGCCTCTTGGCATCCATGGTACGAACGCCTTTCCCGTAGCGGCTCTGAAGAGGGTATTCCTTGATCTCGGTCCGCTTGCCAAACCCATTGGCTGTCACCACCAGGAGATGGGCCTTGGGCCTCGCGACATCCATCGCCGCCACCGCGTCTCCCTCCTCCAGCCTGATGGCCATCACCCCACCGGCAGCGCGCCCCATGGGGCGGATGTCATCCTCTGGAAAGCGGATGGCCTGCCCTTGCTCCGTGACGATCACCACCTGCTGCTTGTCCGTCGTTGGCTTGACCCAGCGCAGCTCGTCTCCCGTTTCCAGAGTAATGGCGATTAGCCCGCTGGGCCGGACCGAGGCGAACTCCTCAAGCGCCGTACGCTTGATCTTGCCGCTCTTGGTGGCCATCACCAGGTAGCCCTTCTGCTGGAAATCGGGGACTGCTATGACCGCAGTCACAGATTCCCGCCGACCCAGGGCGATCAGATTGATGAGGGGCAATCCCCTGGCCCTACGACCGGCATCAGGCACCTGGTAGGCCCGCTCATGATAGACCTTGCCCCTGTCGGTGAAGAACAGGAGGCTGTGCAAGGTGTTTGCCAACAAGAGGTGCTCCACCACGTCTTCCTCGCGTGTGCCGGCGCCTGCCACTCCTCGCCCCCCCCTCCCCTGGCGTGAGTACGTCCCGGCCAGCACGCGTTTGATATATCCCCGCTGCGTGACGCTAATCAGCACATCCTCCTCGGGCACCAGGTCCTCCGCGGCAAGTTCCCCTCCGGCATCAGGGCTGATGACCGTACGGCGGGCGTCACCGTATTCGCTTCGCAGGTGGTCCAAGTCCTCCTTGATCAGGTGCAAGATCTTGCGAGGGTTCGCCAAGAGATCCTCGAAGTAGGCGATCCTCTTGATGACCTCTGTGTACTCATCCTCGACACGTTTGCGCTCCAGCGCCGCCAAGCGCCGCAACTGCATCTCAAGTATGGCGTCCGCTTGCAGCTTGCTCAGCTTGAATCTGCGCTGGAGGTTTGTCCGGGCAGAATCCACTGTTCGCGATCGGCGGATGGTAGCTATGACCTCATCCAGATGCTCCAGGGCAACCCGCAGCCCCTCCAGGATATGGGCCCTCTCTCTGGCCTTGGCCAGGTCGTGGCGCGAGCGACGGGTGATGATCTCCCTGCGGTGCTCTATGTAGTGAGCCATCATGCGCTTGAGCGTAAGGACTCGCGGCTCACCGTCGACCAGGGCCAGCATGTTGACCCCAAAGGTGGTCTGCATCTGGGTGTACTTGAAGAGCTGGTTGAGGACCGCGCGCGGTTGCGCACCTCGCTTCAGCTCGATGACGACGCTCATCCCATGCCGGTCCGATTCATCTCGAAGATCGGCGATAGCCTGGATCCGTTTGCCGCGCACTAACTCAGCGATCCTCTCGATGAGCCTGGCCTTGTTCACCTGGTACGGGAGTTCGGTCACTACGATCCGGTGGCGGTTTCCGCGCATCTCCTCGATATGCGCCTTGGCCCTTATGCCCACCAGGCCCTTGCCCGTGGCATACGCGTTGCGCACGCCTTCTTCCCCCAGGATAACCCCGCCAGTTGGAAAATCGGGCCCCTTTATCAGGCGCAGCAGGTCATCGGGGGCAATGTCGTCGAGTCTGTCATAGTTGTCAACGAGGTAGATCAGACCATCACATATCTCACCAAGATTGTGCGGCGGGATGTTGGTCGCCATCCCAACAGCGATTCCTGACGCACCGTTCAACAGCAAGTTGGGCAGCCTGGCAGGGAGGACCGCGGGTTCTTGCATAGTGCTATCGAAGTTGTCCACGAAAGTGACAGTGTCCTTGCCGATGTCCTCCAGCATCCCTTCAGCAATGGCGTGAAGGCGTGCCTCCGTGTAGCGCATTGCCGCTGCGCTGTCCCCGTCAACAGAGCCGAAGTTGCCCTGACCGTCAACCAGCGGGTAGCGCATGGAGAAATCCTGTGCCATCCTGACCATCGCGTCATAGACGGCGGCATCCCCATGCGGATGGTACTTGCCCAGAACCTCTCCCACGATACGGGCGCTCTTCTTGTAGGGGCGGTCGTGACGCAAACCCATGTCATACATGGCGTAGAGTATGCGGCGATGGACAGGCTTCAGCCCATCACTCGCGTCAGGCAGGGCCCTAGACACGATCACGCTCATGGCGTAGTCGAGGTATGAACCCTTCATCTCCTGGTCAATGTCTATGCGTCTGACCGTGCCCAGTTCCATAGGCTCCACTCCCTCCGCATGATCCGGATACCAAATCGATTATACTTCACCTGGGGCCGAAGTTCCATGAAAAAAGAAGAAGCCCCTCTTCTCAGAGGGGCTGTGTGACCGCTCACTCTAGTACTGAGGCATCGGCGGCATCGGGGGCTCTTTCTCCGGTATGTCGGTGATCAGAGCTTCCGTAGTCAGGATCATGGCCGCGATACTGGCTGCATTCTCCACTGCGGAG